>JAGPCN010000391.1 GCA_018058035.1 Fuscovulum sp. | reverse complement strand
CTGATGCCGGTGGTGGGCGCCCTGCCCGCCGCCATGGCCGCGGCCGAGGAAGACCGCGCGCTCCTCTGCCCCCGCGCCTGCGGCGCCGAGGCCGCCTGGGTCGGCGCAACCGAAGTGCTGGCCGCCGATTCGCTGAACGCCGTGGTGCGCCACTACACCGGGCAGGCCCCCCTGCCCCCGGCCGAGGCCGGAGAGGTGATCCCCGGACCCGCCGGCCGCGACCTGCGCGAGGTCAAGGGCCAGGAACGCGCCAAGCGCGCGCTCGAGATCGCCGCCGCCGGCCGCCATCACCTGATGATGGTGGGCACTCCGGGGTCGGGCAAATCCATGCTCGCCGCTCGGCTGCCCGGCATCCTGCCGCCGCTCTCGGCCCCCGAGGCGCTGGAAACCTCGATGATCCATTCGCTGGCGGGCCTTCTGTCCGAAGGCGGCATCAGCCGCGCCCGCCCGTTCCGCGAACCGCACCACACTGCGTCTATGGCCGCCATCGTCGGTGGCGGCAAGGGGGCGAAGCCGGGGGAAATCTCGCTGGCCCATAACGGCGTGCTGTTCATGGACGAATTCCCCGAATTCCCGCGCGCGGTGCTGGAAACCCTGCGCCAGCCGATCGAGACCGGCGAGGTGATGGTGGCCCGCGCCAATGCCCATATCCACTATCCCTGCCGCTTCCTGCTGGTCGCCGCCGCCAACCCCTGCCGCTGCGGCTACCTGACCGACCCGGCCCGCGCCTGCGGCAAGGCGCCCCTTTGCGGCGACGATTACCTGGGCCGCATCTCGGGCCCGCTGATGGACCGCTTCGACCTGCGCGTCGAAGTGCCGCCAGTGGCCTTCACCGATCTCGACCTGCCGCCCTCGGGCGACAGCTCGGCCATGGTGGCGGCCCGCGTGGCGCGGGCGCGAGACGTGCAGACCCAGCGGTTCCGCGACCACCCGAAGGTGCGGGTCAACGCCGACATGGAAGGCGCACTGCTGGAGGAAACGGCGATGCCGGACGCCGAAGGCAAGGCGCTGCTGACCCGGGTGGCCGAACGCATGGGCCTGTCGGCCCGCGGCTATCACCGGGTGCTGCGGGTGGCGCGCACCATCGCCGACCTCGACGGCGCCGCCCAGGTCCGCCTGCCGCATGTGGCCGAGGCGGTCAGCTACCGGCTGACGGCAAGAACCAGCTGACGCCGGGGCCAGACCTCGTCGATGACTTCGTCACTCCTCGGGCGCTTGCGACGACGAGACGAAGTCGAAGGAGGAGCGGCCGCTTCAGGCCCGCTTCGCCTCGATCGCCTGCCAGATCCGCGCCGCGGCATTGGTGCCGTCGAACCGCTCCAGTTCCTGGATGCCGGTGGGCGAGGTGACGTTGATCTCGGTCAGCCAATCGCCGATCACGTCGATGCCGACAAAGACTTGGCCCTTTTCGCGCAGCGTCGGCCCGATGATCCGACAGATCTCCAGGTCGCGCTCGGTCAGGCCCACCTTCTCTGGCCGGCCGCCGACATGCATGTTCGACCGCGTCTCGCCCGCCTGCGGCACCCGGTTGATCGCGCCCACCGGCTCTCCGTCGACCAGGATCACCCGCTTGTCGCCCTTTGCCACCGCCGGCAGGAACTTCTGCACGATCATCGGCTCGCGGCTCATCGAGGTGAACAGCTCGTAGAGCGACGACAGGTTGCGGTCGTTCTCGTCCAGCCGGAATACGCCGGCCCCGCCGTTGCCGTAGAGGGGCTTCAGGATGATGTCGCCATGGCGGGCCTTGAAGGCGCGGATGGTGGCCAGATCGCGCGCGATGGCCGTGGGCGGCGTCAGCTGCGGAAAGCGCAGCACCAGCAGCTTTTCGGGAAAATTGCGCACCCAGAACGGGTCGTTCACCACCAGCGTCTTGGGGTGGATCATGTCCAGAAGATGGGTCGAGGTGATGTAGCCCATGTCAAAGGGCGGGTCCTGCCGCAGCCAGACCACGTCCACTTCGGCCAGGTCGACCTCGACCTCGGGGCCGAAGGTCACATGGTTGCCCTTCTCGCGGCGCAACTCGATCCAGTGCCCGCGGGCGATCACCCGTCCCTCGACGAAAGCCAGCCGGTCGGGCGAGTAGTAGAACAGCGAATGCCCGCGCGCCTGGGCCTCGATCCCGATGCGGAACGTCGAATCGGCGTCGATGTTCACCGACCCTACGGGATCCATCTGCAGGGCAACCTTCAGCGCCATGGGCATCTCCTTCGCCGGACTGCCCCTTGATGGACGAAGCCCGCGCGGGATGCAAACCCGTCAGTCGAGGCAGAGACCTTCGATCACCTCGATCATCCCGCGGGCATCGACCAGCGCCAGGTCCAGCCGCATGTCGCAGATGCCGTCGTCGGCCATCTCCAGCATGCAGCGTTCACAGGCCAGAGAGACCCGGCGCAGCTGGGCCTGGGTGGCATGTTCGCAGGCCAGGTCATGCGTGGCGCTGGCCTTGACCTCGACCGCGACCAGTTGGCCGCCGCGCCGCAACAGCAGGTCGATCTCACCCTCGGGGCAGCGCTTGCGGGATTCTACCAAGTCATAG
>JAGPCN010000183.1 GCA_018058035.1 Fuscovulum sp. | reverse complement strand
TCACGCGCGCCCACCTCCACCAGCCGGACCTGATCCCACAGCTCCGGCGTCATCCTGATGCGGGCCAGCGCGAACCCGGCCCGTACCGCCGCGTAGTCGAGGCCCAGCCAGAGCACCCCGCCCATCGCGGCCGCCCCGGTGCGCCATTGCCCCGCGACTGCAAGGAAGGCGCGCACCGCCTCTTCGTTTTCGGGCCAGACGCCGTCGTCCTGGTCATCGTCCGGCAGGGCCTCGGGCGGGATGCCCCAGGCCTCGGCCGAGGCGAGCAACTCGGACCCGGTGTCCGCCAGCAGCCCGCCCTGCACCCAGGCGCGTCCGACCCATTTCAGTTTCCCGCGCGGCCGCCGACCACGGCCTCGAAGTAGCCGCGCAGGATCGCCATCCGCGCCCAGGGCAGCCGGGCCAGCGTCTGCGCCTGTTCGGCCAGTGCAGCGGCGTTGCGCTTCGACGGCCCCGAAAAGATGGTCCAGATGCTCGTCAGGAAGTTGACAATCGTGGTCAGGGCGACTGCCCAGATCACGATCATCTGAACCGTGGTATCCTCCGGCACTATTTGTCCCCCGTCTTGCCAAGGGCGCGCAGCACCGTGTGACCGCCCATGTAGAGCGACAGGAACAAGCCGGTCAGGGCCAGCAGGTTGGCGGTGTCCAGCGGCGGCAGCGCGATCTTCCAGGCTGCGTTCGCAACGTGCAGGATCACCAGGTTCCAGAGCCACAGGAAGCCCAGCAGGTACATCCAGCCCGGGCGCCAGGCGCGCATCCAGGTCGGATCACCCTGCTCGGCCTGCAGCGCGGCCAGCTGCAGCTGCGCATCTGCGGCATAAAGGGCGACCAGCTCCGGCGTAGCCTTCTCGACTTCGCGCATCGCGTCGATCACCCGGCCGGGGCTCGAGGCGGCCATGTCATCCAGCGTCTCGGGCGTAGCCCCGGCGCTTTCGGCGACCTTGCGGATGATCTGTCCGGCCAGCTGACCGCCGGCATCGCCCAGACGCCCGAAAAGGATCTTCTCAATGACGGGAAGCCCTGCGTGCAGGGCCATGGAGGCCAGCGGGCTCATGGTCATCCCTCCTGGCCGGCGGCGGGCCGGGGCAGCGTTTCCCAGCCGGTGCCGGCCGCCAGAAGGCAGGTGTTGCCGTCGGGATTGACGGTGACCAGGGTCCAGGTGTCACCGGCCGAGTCCGCAAAGATCATCACGATCAGCTCGCCGCCGACAATCCCGCGACCGACGGGCGCCTCCTGCCACTTCTGGGACAGCGTCTCGACGACCTGATCGAGGGCGCCGCACTGGGGCGTCTGGGCTGCGCCGGGATGCGGCAAGAGCCAGAGGCCCAGCGCGGCAAGGATCAGCGTCACGGGACGCAGGTGTCTGGCTTTCATCAGAAGCTCCGGAGGAAGGCCGCAAGACGCGGCAATTTGGGGGCGATCACGGCCGCGACGTGGTCGCGGTAGACCCAGATGAACCGCGCGATCCACAGGCCCGATCCGGCAAGCGGAAGGAACTCGAGCCCGTCGGGAACGGCGAAGACGCTTGACGGGTCCGAGGCGGCAACCGGCGCCGACACGGCCGCGGCGGCCAGCGGCGCCTTGCCTTTGGCGGCCGCGTCGATCCGCCGTTGCAGCGTGGACAGCGACGCCCGCCCCAGGATGCCGTCGACAGTCAGGCCGTGATCAGCCTGGAAGGCCCGGGCGGCCTCCAACGCAACGGCATCGATCCTGTCGCCGACCGAGTAGCCAAGGCGGCGCAGCGCATCGACGGCGTCCATCCGCTCGCCCACACTCAGCGCCAGGCCCCAGCGCGCCCACTGAGCGCCCAGGTCCGGAGGGACCGCCGGCGGCGACGCCGACGAGGGGTAGACGCCAAGCAACAGCATGTCGGCTTCGCGCTTGCGGCGGGAGACCAGGCCGGGCAGCACCTTGCCCCCACCCTTGTTCCACTGGGCCAGGGAATCGCGGATCACGGCCGGGGCCGCCTTGGACAGCCACCGCTTCACCCAGGTCGCCTTGTGGATCGCGCCCGTGTTGAAATCGAAGCTGACGCCGGCGTCGAACTCGTGCTGCTTCGCGCCCGGCATCGCCTTGCGAACCCGCGGCTCGTAGTTTCGTTCCAAGGCTTGCGCCAGCGCGGCGGTCGCTCCCTCGCGGGTGATCACCATTCCGGCTTTTGGCACGATCACGCCAGAGGCGGCCGTCAGCCCGGCACCGATGGTCCATCGGTGGGCCGGACAGAGATAGGCCCGCAGGACCACGCCCTCTTCGTGTTCAAGCGCGGCAATGCCTTTGGCGCTGGTCTGCATGGCTGGCCCCCGGGGGAACGGGCGGGGCAAAGCCCCACGGTTGTCCGGGCCAGCATGCGATGCGATCGGGTGGGAATATCACCCCCAAGGGTGCGGGGGTCAGAACAGCCGGGGCTGGCGGGGATCGTCCTGGGGGGCGGCCAAGGGCGCGGCGGACAGATGGCGGCGCACGGTTTCCTCGGACGTGCGCAGTCTGCGGGCGATTTCAGCGTTCGGCAAGCCCCTTGCGCGCAGCACCTGCGCCAGCCACTGCTTGGCCAGCGGCACACGCCGCGGCCAGCTGGGTGCCGTCTCGGCCGCCCAGGCCAGGGCCTCGGCCTTTTCGCGGCCCAGCAACTCCACCACCCGCGAACGGCTGCCGGGCGACCGCGCGATGTAAAGCTCCGCACCACCAAAGGCCAAGAGGAACGTCACCGCGTCGTCGACGCCCAGGGCGCGGACGATCGGTTCGATCTGGGCCGGGGCGCGGGGCAACTCGGTCATGCGGCGGCGCCTCGCTTCCGGGCACAGGCGGTGTCACGCTCCAGCCGGTCTACCCGCTTGGGCAAGTTGATCAGCTGCATGATCACGGCCTCCATCGACTCGCGCTGCGCGACCTCGAAGGCCAGAGCGCGTTCCAGGATGGCGACCCGGTCACAGAGGTTCAGGAAGGCCGCTTCCAGATGTTCGATGCGCCGCTCGGGAGGTGCAGTCATGCGGGCCTCCGGGGGTTCCGAAGGCCCGCACGGCAATCAGGCTGCAGGCGCGGCAGTGTCGCGCGGAACGTAGGATTGCAGCGCATCCACCGCCGGATCGAGGCGGTCGTGGATGAGATCAAGGATCGGGCCGATGCCGCTGGCGGGAATGTCGGCATCCGGCGGCAGTTCGTGGATGAGGATACGCAATCCCCACAGGGCGCGCTCTGCCACGCCGACGGCGTCGCGGGGATCGGGGCGACCGGCGTTGCACATCTCAGTGCACCTTTTCGCCGAAGAGGTCCGGTTGCCGCGCCGCGTCCTCGGCATGGGCATCCATCAGCGCCCGTTCCGACCTGCGGCGCTGCCAGACATAGTGCGGCACGAAGAGGGCGGTCTGCGGGATATAGCCCCTGATCCGCATCTCCTCGACCTCGCGGCCCAGCCGCGCCGCCGACCAGTCGTGCTCGTCCCAGAGCTTGCCGAAGGACCAGCCCTCTGTTGCAGCCAGCTTGATCGCCAGCCGCATCCGGTTGCGCCCGATATAGGCCACCTCGTCCTTGAAGGCCGCGACCCGCAGCCGGTCCAACGTCCCGTCCCGCAATTGCAGGAAGGCTTCGATGATCGTCACCGACACCGCGTCGGCCACCGGCCCGGTCAGCACCGAAGACAGTTGCAAGGCGCCCTTTTCGGTGAAGCCGTACTGTTTCAGATCGTGCCGCTTGCCCTGGGAAGTCTCCGCAAAATGAGGAGGCTTCTCCCGGTACTCCTCGGGCGACAGCTCGAAGATGAAGCCCTCGGGAAACCGGCCCGGATTGCGCCGGACCTGCTCCATGATCCGCTTGACCTGGACGTGATAGAAGTCGGCCAGATCGCGTGCCAGCATGAAGAAGGGGCGGTTTGGCAAGGAGTGGATGCGGGATTGAACCCCCGCGATGGTGGGAAGTGTCATCTGTCGTTCCTTCGGTTACGGGTAGCCAAGGCCCCCGGGTGTTGAACAGCCTGCCGAAGGACAGACCCCATGCGTCTTTAGGCTTTCGCCTTGGACATGCGCGCATGGCACCCGGAGAGAGACGTTGCTCGTGGCAATCGCCGTCTTGGGGCGTAACCGCCTTCGGTAGACCTGTCAGGGCGCTGTTCAAGGCGCTTGCTGACAGGTCCACGATGGGGCGGATTTCCCCGAATGTCAAATTGCGATACTGCCGATGGTTACCTAGGCTCGCGCAAACGGAGGATTCCCCATGAAGCTGCTCGCCCTTGCCATGCTGACGATCTTGCCGAGCGCGGCCGCCGCCGACCCGATGGCCGAGCTTCTGGCAAGCAAATGCCCCATTCTGACGGCGATCAACGGGAACACGGCTGTCCTGCGCGAGGATTTGGCCATCGCTTATGACGCGCTCCTCGCATCGTGGACCGTTGTCACGGATGCACTCGAGATCGACCCGCCCCTTGTCGAGACATGCAACGGCAATCCCCAACTGACGGTCGAAGAAGCACTGCGCGCCGCGCTGGCCAAGGTGAAATAGGCCGATGGCCGGGGTCATTCCAGGCTCACCCCAGCGCGCTTGCACATGCCCTTCAGGGCCTCGATCACCGCGGCGATCTGCTGCCAGTCGCGCATGCTGTCGACGTCCAGGGGCACAGCGCCCCAGGCCTTCTCGAACCGGGCGCGGATGAAGGCGTTCAGGCCGGTGGCTCCCGGCACCGAGACGGCCCCTGCGCGGACCAGCTTGCCCCAGAGAACGTGGCAGAACCGCACGTCTCCGCGGGTGGCTGGGCGGCGAAAGCCCTTCTTGGCGCCCGAGGCCGGGCCAAGCTTGAAACCCCGCTCCTTCAGCGCCTCCAGCACCGCCTGATGCTCGGCCGGGGTCATGTCCTTCAAGCTGGCCTTCCCGGTCGCGACCAGCTGCAGATCGCGCCGGGTGTCCTCGTCCAGGCCAAGCTGGCGGCAGGCGACGTGGATGGTTTTCAGGAGCGCGGTCATTTGAGCGCCGCCGGGGCGGGGAGCTGCAGGCGGGGCTTCTTCGCCTCGGAGCGGATCGCCTTCAAGCTGGCGGCCAGCTCGGCCAGTGCGTCCAGCGCATAGCCCAGTTCGACGGCGCTATCATACGCCACCTCTAGCCGAAGCGTGTTCTTCCCGGACCGAGACGTGGCACTGTAGCTCTTAAGCTCCCCCGCGCTTTCGGGGTGGATCGAAAAATACCCGCGATAGGCGCTCATGCCGCCACCCCCATCGCTTCTGCAGCCCGCGGCATGTGCCATTCGATCAGGACGCCCCGGAACCCGGACATCAGCGCCCCGCGATGATGCGCCTTCCAGAATGCCTCCATGTCCTCCAGATCGGTGAAGCCGTCGCGCACCGCGAAGGCATCCATGTCGCGAACGCGGACGCCGTCGGTGCGGATCACGTCGATCCCGCCCGACGCACCAAAGAAGATGTCCAGCCGCATCGCGTCCGTGCAGCGGACGTCGGGCACGATCTTGCGGCAGGTGGCGGTCCGCAGCCCGCAGTAAAGCTGGATCATCTCGCCGGGTCGGGCATGTCGGCGGCGGCCGACGGCGCGAATGGTCTGGGTCTTCCAGCCTTCGCGGATCGGGACCTCGAAGCGGGGATTGAAGCTGTAGGCGACCATGTCGCTCTCCTTCGACGGGGGTTCAAAGGGCGTTTGAAAGGGCGGTCTCGATCTCGGATTGCGGCACGTCCAGCCAGGTGCCGAGGCGACGGGCCAGACCCTGAAGATCAGCTTGCGCCGGCTGACCGCCCGGCCAGTAACGCCGGGTGTCCCGGACAGCCTTGTCGGCAATTGCGGCCAGCGCCTCGGGGCTGACCGTCTGCCGGGGTTGCGCCGGCCGGGCCTGACACGAGACGGGGGCGAAGTACGGTCTCACGGCGCACCTTTGGTCGGCGGCTCGAGCGGCTTGTCGCGAATGACCAGCACATAGGGGCGCGGATTTCCGTCCGGGCCGGCAACGACCAGGTCGTAGACGCCGGGCGGGCGGTTGGTGTCGATCACCGGCGCCGGCGCGACCGGACGGTTCGGGCCGTCGCTATCGCGGACGGCGGGCGCGACGGCGGGGACACAGGCCGACAGCATGATGGTCGCGGCGATGCAGAGGACGCAGGGTTTCATCGGACTCTCCTAGCTGGGGATGTAAGTCTGGGGGTCGATGCCGGCGGCCTCGAGCCGCCGGAACTCGGTGAGAAGGTCGTTCAGGGCCTCGGCTGCGTCGTCCCAACTGAGGCCGCCGCAGCGCAGCTGCAGTGCCGTCTCGCGCCGCAGGATCGCGTAGAGCGCGCGCTGGGGCTGGGTGCGCCTGGCCATCAGGTCGCCTCCCGCAGTTCGGTCTCGAAGGGCTCGACGATAAAGTCCTCGCCGTCCGAGCCGATCGTCACGCCGTTGATCGCGGTCGCGGCGGCGGGGTCCTCGCGCATCGCTTCCTTGTTGATCTCGATCTTCTCGCGCAGGAACCGGGCGCCAAGGCCCAGCGCGCGGATCGCGGCGATCACCGCCTCGGTGCCGCGGATGGTCACCTTGGCGGGCTTCTGCCGCCAGCTGATCTCGCCAGTGGCAAAGCGGTGGAACTTGACCTTGCCGCCGCCCGTCAGGCGGTCCCGGTTCGCCTCGGCGAAGATGCGCAGGCCCTCGATCCTGACCTGGGCGGCCTCGCGGAGGGGCGCAACCTGGTCGCCGTACTTCTGCTGCAGCGCCGCGATGGCGTCGTTCATCTCGGTCTCGAGCCGCAGCACCTGGCGGTTCAAGTCGCCCAGGGCGCGGATCGCCTCGCGGGCGTCGGCGTCGGTTTGGGGAACGGGCAGGTTCGCGCCTGCGGTCTTAGCTTTCGGTCGTGCCATGGCTGGACTCCTTCTGAAGCGGGTTGATCAGGGTCAGGGGGAAGGCCTCGCCCGGCTGGACCGGGACAAGGCCAAGGGTCACAAGGACGCCGGCCATCGCGGCGATCTCGTCGACCGAGACGCGCGTCGCCCCACGCACACCGTCCCGGTCGATGCGGCCGACGGCGCGGGCGGCCATCTCCAGCATCTGGCGCTGGCTGTCGAAGGGCCGGCCGTCCTGGCGAACCTTGACCAACAGGCGAAGGTACTGGTCAGCCATGGGCTGCCCCCAGCAGCTGAAGGGCGGCGCGGCGCGCGTCGGCATCGGACAGTGAGAGGTCGGCCAGAACGCCGCGCGCGGCGGTCAAACGCAGATCGGGAGACAACCGGTCCGCAGCAGTGGGCTCGACGAGCTGCGGCGCGGCACCGGTCACGACCATTCGCTGAAACCGCATCTCGCGCCGGAAGGCGTCGTCGGAGGCCATGCGGTCGGCCACCTGGTCGATGCCGTGCTGCACCGTGGTCGTGTCGCGGCCACCCATGACCTGGCCGATATCAGCGAGGCTCAGGTAGGTAAGGTCGCGCAAGAGCCACATCAGTTCGTGACGCAGCCGCGCTAGCGGGCGGGCGACGTTGCGCGAAACGACCACGTCCTCCGCCGATGCGCCGCGGAAGGCCAGAAAGTTCTGGACCACGGTTTCAGGAGGCAGGGTTTGCTTTGCAGGCTGGGGGCAGAAGGCGGCGGTCATTCGGCGATGTCCTTCCGGTTGCGGGCGCAGTGGAGGCAGGCGCGGTACATCCGCACCCGCTGGGGATTGCCGATCACGAACTCGCGCGACTTCTCGCGCCAGTCCTGGCAGGCCATGGTCGAAAGGCTGCCCAGCGCCGGGCAGTCGATCTGGCCGGCCATGAACAATCCGCGGACGCGCTCCTCGATCCGCGCCGTGTCAGCCGGATAGATGCGGCGCAGCACCTGGCTGATCACCGCACCGGACCTGTCCAGGTCGCGGGCGACGGCGGCCTGGCTGCTGTCGGCACAGGCGCGGGCCAGCACATCGACCCAATCGGGCATGTCATCGCCCCAGGCCGCGCGGGCGATATCGAGCGGGGACAGGGTCTTCATGCCCTGTCCTCCAGCACGATGATCTGCCCGGTGTTCGGGTCGCGCAGGGCGCGGACGCGGCCCGGCAGGGGGGCCTTGGGGCCAGTCTCGATCGCCAGGCGGTAAATCGCCTCGCGCTTCATGGCTGGGGCCGCCCTGCGGGCGAGGGCCAGGTAATCGGCGCCGTGCAGCGCCCGGCAATAGGCGGCAGCGGCTTCGGGCGTCACGGCGATCTCGCCGACGGTCGCATGGGCCGCGATCGTCGAGGGTGAAAAGGACCGGAGCTTGCGCATCGCCAGCCACATGTTGTCCTCGGCCGTCCGGCCCGGCAGGCGGACGTAATCCTCGACGACCTGGAACCGTCTGCGGGTCGCGCGGTGAGTTCCGGCAGGCACCGCGACAATGGCGCGCTCAGCCTCCCAGCCGCGAACGATCTCCGCCGCGCGCTTGCCTTTGATCTTCATCTCGACCGCGATCTCGGCGTAGCCGAACTCCTTCAGGCGCAAGGCAATGGCCCAGGCGGCATCTGCGATCGCCGATCGATTGCCGCGTGTGACAGGTCGCGAACTCATGCCGCAATCCCCCGGCGGCGCAGGCCGGCGGGCAGATCGCGCGGCGGCGGGGCCTCGCCGGAATGGAAGGGCTGCGAACCCCATTCGGCCAGGCCGATCAGTGTCAGGCCGCGCGTCGCGCCGAACTCGGCCACATGGGCGAGGTTGGTACTGACGTTGCGGATGCTGCCCCTGGATGCCTTCAGCAGGGCCGCCTTCAGGTCCGGGCCGAGGGTCAGGCCCCGGGCATAGATGCGCGACAGATGGTCGACGTCCGAGGCGCTGGCCGGCTCCATGCCGA
>JAGPCN010000182.1 GCA_018058035.1 Fuscovulum sp. | reverse complement strand
TCTGGGAGGCGTTCCAGATCACCATTCCGGGCCTCGGCAACCTGCACTTCAACTCGACCTTCGTGATCGGCGTGGCGCTGATGCTGATCATCCTGATGATCCAGGAAAAGGGCATCGCCTCGACCGCTAGCGCGCAGAAGTGGCTGGCGATCATCGTGCTGGTTCCGCTGCTGCTGGTCGGCCTGGTGCCGATCCTGACCGGCGCGATCAACTGGATGAACGTCACCAACCTGGTGCCCCCCTCGGCCAGCTATTCGGGCGTGGACGGGGAATGGAACATCGGCGGCTGGACGCTGTTCCTGGGCGGCCTTTATATCGCGGCCTGGTCGACCTACGGCTTTGAGACCGCGGTCTGCTACACCCGAGAGCTGAAGGACCCCAAGACCGATACATTCCGGGCGATCTTCTACTCGGGCCTCTTGTGCTGCATCTTCTTCTTCCTGATCCCGTTTTCGTTCCAGGGTGTCCTGGGGCAAGAGGGGATGCTGGCCTCTGGCATCGTCGACGGCACTGGCGTGGGCGAGGCGATGGGCAACATGATCGGCGGCGGGCCGGTGATCACCCAGATCTTCGTCATCCTGATGATCATGGCACTGTTCCTGGCGATCATGACCGCCATGGCCGGGTCTTCGCGCACCCTCTACCAGGGCTCGCGCGATGGCTGGCTGCCCAAGTACCTGGGCGAGGTCAACACCCACGGCGCCCCGCGCAACGCGATGTGGACGGACTTTGCCTTCAACGTCGTCCTGCTGGCGCTGGCCTCGGACGTGGGCGGCTATTTCTACGTCCTGGCGATCTCGAACGTTGGCTACATCATGTTCAACTTCCTGAACCTGAACGCCGGCTGGATCCACCGCATCGACAGCGCCCACATGGACCGCCCGTGGAAGGCGCCGACCTGGCTGATCGGGCTGAACACGATCCTGGCTTTCGTCAACGCCCTGTTCCTGGGCGCGGGCGCCAAGGTCTGGGGCTATGAGAACGCGCTGTGGTCGGGGCTGATCTTCGCCTCGTTCATCCTGCCGGTGTTCTGGTTCCGGCACTATCTGCAGGACGGCGGCAAGTTCCCGAAAGAGGCCTATGACGACCTGGGCCTGCCCTATGGCGAACTGGGCGAACGCAAGGCCGGCATGCTGCCCTACCTGGCGCTGATCCTGGGGGCGGGCGTGGTGCTTTGGGCCAACTGGTTCTTTGTCCTGCCAGCCTGACGCCCCGGCGACAACGGCGAAAGGCCACCCCGGCGGGGTGGCCTTTTTCTTGCGCTGTCGTTCGCTGGCAAGAAATAATGTTGCATTTCATTATTGCTTTTGGGCGGGAATCGCCTGACACTGGCCGAAAATGAAAAACCCTCAGGGAGACCGCTGATGACCAATTCCTGGCGCTTCTCGACGCTTGGCGACCGCCACCGCGCGCTTGGTTCGAACCTTGAAGACTGGAGCGGGATGGGAACCGCCTGGTCCTACTCCAAGGGCGACCCGGATGCCGAATACATGGCGATCCGCACCAAGGCCGGGCTGATGGATGTGTCGGGCCTGAAAAAGGTTCACATCACCGGCCACGCCGCCAGCCATGTCATCGACCGCGCCACCACCCGCGACCCCGAAAAGCTGATGCCGGGCCGGTCGGTCTATGCCTGCATGCTGAACGACGCGGGCAAGTTCGTGGACGATTGCATCATCTACCGGATGGGCCCGAACAGCTATACCGTCGTCCACGGCTCGGGCCAGGGGCATGAGCAGCTGACCATGGCTGCGACGGGGCGCGATGTGTCCCTGCGCTTCGACGACAACCTGCACGACCTGTCGCTCCAAGGCCCGCTGGCCGTGGACTTCCTGGAACGTCACATCCCCGGCGTCCGCCAGCTGCCCTACATGAGCCACATGCCGGCCAGCATCTACGGCAAGCCGATCACCCTGTCGCGCACCGGCTATACCGGCGAGCGCGGGTACGAGATCTTTGTCCGCGGCCAGGACGCCGTGGAAGTCTGGGATCGCATCCTGGAAGAAGGCAAGGACCTGGGCATCATCCCCTGCCGCTTTACCACGCTCGACATGCTGCGGACCGAGTCGTACCTGCTGTTCTTCCCCTTCGACAACTCGGAAATGTACCCGTTCGAGAACGAAGGGCCGGGCGATACCCTGTGGGAACTGGGCCTGGACTTCACCGTCAGCAAGGGCAAGACCGGCTTCCGCGGCGCCGAGGAACACTACCGCCTGCAGGGCAAGGAGCGTTTCAAGATCTGGGGGCTGAAGCTGCAGGGCAAGAACGTGCCGGGCAACGGCGCGCCGGTCTTCTCGGGCGGGACCAAGGTGGGTGTCGTGACCCAGGCGATGTATTCGCCGCTGAACGACTGGACGGTGGCGATTGCCCGCCTGCCGGTGGATCATGCGGTGAACGGCAAGGCGGTCGAGGTGCGTTGCGGCACCCATGGCCCGATCCAGGCCGAGACCCACTCGCTGCCGTTCTACGACGTCGACAAGAAGCGCCGCTCGGTCAAAGGCTAAGCGCATCGCCGGAACAGCGGGGGCCTGTCGGCGCGGACAGGCGACACGGTTTGGGGGCCCCCGCTGCCCGGTGCTTTTCCGGATAGGACACCATGACCCTGACCCCCGTCACCCCAACCATCAAGTCGCGCCCCGTCTATGCGCCTTTGCAGCCCCGCCCCGGCGCCTTTCACCTGATCGTCGCCGATGGCGAAGGCGCCGAGGCCGTCACCGACATGCTGGCCAAGGCGCCCGATGCCGGCAACCTGCTGGCCGCCGCGCATATCATGTATTGCCCCGGCCCGACCGGCACCGACCTTTCGGCCCGGCTTGAGGCGCTTGGCGCGGCGCAGTTCTTTCGCGCCCCCACCATCCCGGCGATCCTGCCGCGCCTGGCCCGCGTGCTGTCGGCCGCCCACATGGGCAGCCAGTTCTACCTGGCCGGGACCGAGGGCCTGATCGGCCAGGCCGAGCGCGAGATCATGAACACCGGCTTCCCCTTTGCCGCCATCCAGAAGGAACACCGCGGATCGACGCTGCGCCGGGTGCAATGCGTGCATTGCAAGGGCATCACCGAGAACGTCGCGACCGACCCGTTCCAATGCAGCCACTGCGGGCTGAACCTGTATGTCCGCGACCATTACTCGCGGCGGATGGCCGCCTTCCAGGGCGTGAACATCGACGCCGAAGACCCCGGCCTGGTGCCCGAAAGCGTGGTGAGGTTCAAATGAGCGGCGGCGCGAAACTGAATGTCCGCGTGGCCGAGGTCACGCCGGTCAACGAGCTGATCACCCGGTTCCGCTTTGTCAGCCGCGACGGCAGCCCGCTGCCGGCCTTTTCCGGCGGCGCGCATACCGTGGTGGAAATGGATGACCACGGCACCCGGCGCCTGAACCCCTATTCGCTGATGTCCGACCCCGAGGATGCCTCGGGCTATGAAATCAGCGTGCGGCGCGACGATCAGGGCCGCGGCGGTTCGCTTTTCATGCACCGGCACGTCAAGCCGGGGATGGAGATGGTGCTGTCGCACCCGGTCAACCTGTTCCCGCTGGACAACCGCGCGAAGAAGCACCTGATGATCGCGGGCGGCATCGGCATCACGCCGTTCCTGGCCCAGATCGCCCAGCTGTCGCATTTTGGCGGCAAGTTCGAGCTGCATTATTCCGCCCGCAACCGCGCCCTTGGCGCCTATATGGATCGGCTGACCGCCGCCCATCCGGCGCAGGTCCACACCTATTTCGACGAGGAAAAGCAGGCGATCGACCTGGGCCGCATCCTGTCGATGCAGCCGATCGGCACCCATCTTTACGTCTGCGGGCCGAAGGGGATGATCAACTGGGTCCTGACCACCGCCGAAGCCATGGGCTGGCCGAAACAGGCGCTGCACCACGAGGAATTCCTGGCCCCCGGCACCGGCGCGCCCTTCACCGTCGAACTGGCGGCATCCGGCAAGACCATCACCGTCGGCACCACCCAATCCCTGCTGGAGGCGATGGAGGCCGCTGGCGTCGATGCCCCCTACCTGTGCCGCGGCGGCGCCTGCGGGCAATGCGAAACCGCCGTGGTGAAATGCGACGGCACCATCCTGCACCGCGACCACTGGCTGACCCCCGAAGAACAGGCCGCCGGGCAAAAGATCATGCCCTGTGTCAGCCGCTTCGAGGGCAAGTCCCTGACCATCGACCGATAGGAGCCGACCCATGAGCCTCGATTTCCGCCCCGGCGCCTTCTCCGATTTCTTCCGGGATGAAACCTTCCGCGACACCTTCACCTATACCAACAGCAACCCCCGCCGCTTCCCGTTCCCGTTCGACCGCGACGACTACATGTATTCGGTCAACATGGAGCCGCATGTGCCGGGCCGCAAAGGCACCGCCTTTGAACACATGCTGGACGTCGACGAACACTATGTCGCCGAGATGATCGACCGCGCCAAGGTTCTGGCCACCGATCCGCTGCGCTGCCAAAGCCTGCCGCACATGACGCTGGCCGGCTGGGACACGCTGGAACTGGTGATGGAGGCCAAGGCGCGCGACTATCCGCAGTGGTTCAGCCTTGAAAAGAACGGCAACCGCTGGCGCTGGATCAACCGGCCGCTGGGCATCGACCACTCGTTCACCTTCCTGGACGAAAGCACGCTGCCCTACGGCCCGTTCGAATACATCATGCGCCAGACCCAGGGCGACTGGACGCTGCAGGACGAACGCGACGGGACGTTGTGGATGGATGCGGGCATCGCCACCAGCCAGGCCGACTGGTCGGTGGATTTCGATGTCGGCATGAACTTCATGGAATGGCACGCCCCGGTGCCGCTGGCGCATGAAAAGGGCGTGTTCGAGCGCGCGCTGAAATTCCTGATGAAGCTGCAGCACGGCGCGCCCGTCCGGCGGTTCAACTGGACGATGACGGTGAACCCGCTGTTGGATACCGCGCCGGAAACCTACCCCAAGTGGGGGCCGATGAAGGCCACGCTGACACCCGAGAACCTGGGCCAGAAGCAGCACCTGCGGGTCGAGTTGCAGACGCTGTACCGCCTGCCCCGGTCCAACGCGATCGCCTTCGACATCCGCTGCTACCTGTGCAGCTTCGACCAGATTGTGACGGTGCCGAAATGGGCCCGCCGGCTGCACCGGGTGATCCGCGACCTGCCCGAGGAACTGGCGACCTACAAGGGCTTTGCCCGCAACCGGCCCGCCATGGTGGAATGGCTGTCGAAATACGACGACGGCACCCCCACCAGCCCCGGCTGGTGGCCCGAGGACTGAGGCGCGATGGGCCAGCCCGCCCCCCTGCGCCTGGGATTCCTGATGTTCCCGGGGTTTCCGATGGCCTGCCTGACGTCGGCCATCGAACCCCTGCGCGCGGCGAACGAGATCTCGGGGCGGCGCGAATTCGTCTGGCGGCTGGTGGCCGAGACCTCGGCCCCGGTGCGGTCCTCGGCCGAGATCGGCTTTGACCCCGACGAGACCTTGCCGGAAACCGAGGGGCTGGATCACCTGTACCTCTTGGCCCCGCCGACGGCGCAGTTCGCCGACCCCCGCCGCAGCCCCGCCCGCCTGCGCTGGCTGGACCGAACCGGGATCACGCTGGGCGCATTTTCCGGCGGCATCTTCCCGCTGGCCCGCGCCGGATTGATGGAGGGGCGGGCCTGTTCCGTGCACTGGTGCTACGAGGCCGCGTTCAAGGCGGAATTCCCCGAGGTGATCGCCAGCGACAGCACCATCCTGCGCGACCGCCGCCGCAACACGGTCTCCGGTGCCGGCGCGGTGTTCGACCTGATGCTGAAGCTGATCGAGGAACGGCTGGGCCGCGACATAATGACCGAGGTCGCCTGCTGGTTCCAACATCCCTTCGTGCGCGACGAAGCGGCGGCGCAGAAGGTGCCGGTGGCGCGCGCCGGCGGCACCACCGACAGCCTGCCGGCCCCGATCAGCGCGGCCATCCGCCTGTTTGAAACCCATGTCGAAGACCCGCTGCGCATTCCCGATGTCGCCGCCGCCGTCGGCCTGTCGGGGCGCCACTTCGAGCGGATGTTCAAGCGCGAGACCGGGCAAAGCCCGCTGCGCTATTACCACCACCTGCGGCTGACCAAGGCCCGGCAGCGCGTGCTGTATTCCAACGATTCGCTACGCGAGATCGCGGCCTCGGTCGGCTACCTGACCTCAAGCCCGATGATCCGGCACTATACCCAGCTGTTCGGCGTCTCGCCCAAGGACGAACGCCGGCTGACGCTGTCGGCCCGCCAGTCGCGCCTGGCCGCGCCCCGGATCGAGGCCGCCGAGTAGGGCAGCCTCAGCCCTGCAAGCCCAGGGCGCCGATCCCGGCGAAGACCAGCCCGATCCCGATTGCCTGCTTGCCCCGCACCCGTTCCTTCAGGAACCAGGCCGCCAGCAGCACCGTCAGCACCCCGAACAGCGACGACGCGACCGAGGCATATTCCGCCCGCGGCAGGCTGCCCGCCGCCGTCACCAGCCCCAGGGCCGCCGCGTCCAGCACGCCCATCAGCGCCACCACCCAGATCTGCCGACGCGGCAGGGCACCGGCCGGCCGGCGGCCGGCCATCAGCGCCAGGATGACCACCAGCGCGGTGACGCGCCCGATCAGGATCGCGGGCAGTTCGGCGCCCTGCCGGGCCGCTGCCTGGCCCAGGGCAAAGGTGGCGGCAAAGCCCGCCGCCGATGCCAGCGACCAGCCAAAGGCCACCTGTGGCGGGGCGGCGTAGGCTTCGGGCGAATCATCGCGGGTGGCGGTGGCAACCACGGCGATTCCGGCGACGATGGCGGCGCAGGCCGCCCAGTCGGCCGCCGTCACGCTGCGCCCCGCTGCGGCGGCGATCGCCAGCGACAGCAGCGGATAGGCCCCGATCACCGGCGAGACCAGCCGCACCGGCGCCAGGCTGAACGCCCGGTACAGGCTGCCGATGGCCACCGCAAAGGCCAACCCCGAGGCCAGCGCCAGCCCCCAGGCCGCCGCGGTCATCGCCTGCCAATCCGCCGCGTCTGCCGCAAAGGGCAGCAGCGTCACGCAACCCGCGGCCAGCACGACCGAAATCAGCGGCAACAGGGCCTGCCCCTGCGACAGCTTGCGCGTCAGCAGGTCATGCACGGCCCACAGCATCGCCGCCGCCAATCCGAAACCCAGGGCCTCCATCCGTCGCGTTTCCCTTCATCAGGCTTGCATGATTTCTCGTCCGGGGACTATTCTTGAGAAGAAAGAAGATTTATCCTAGTTAAATTCGACACGGCCTGCACACGCGGCCCGGACGGGGCGCGAACTGGGGGGCATCATGCTCGACTCGATCTATCCCAACGTGATCCCGGGTCCGCCTCGGAGCAGCAGCATCCTGATACCGCAGGGCTTTTCCCGCCACCATGGGCAAGAACGCCATGTCGTGCCCGGCGGCGGCGCCTGTCTGCTGCAGCTGGCGCAGGGCGACCGGCTGACGCTGGTCAACGACGAAGGCGGCCAGCCGGTCGAACTGGTCGCCGCCGCCCGCGACGGACGAATCGACACGGCGATCCTGGGCCAGGCCCCGAACTCGTCGGCCGAAGGGCTGAAGGCCCTGCTGGCCAGTGGCGAGCAAAGCCTGAACCGCCTGCGCAAGGGCCTGACCGCGCGCAACATCGACCTGGGCCGCGCCGGTGCGATCCGCCTGTTCGCCGCCGACACCCCCGCCGGCACCCGGGCCGATCTGACGGCGCTGGACGACGGCTGGCTGGTCATCGCCGCCCCTGGCCTGCCGATGGCGCCCGAGGCGCAGGACACGGCGACGCAGGTCACCCTTCTGGTGCAACGGGCCAGGCCGCGCCTGATGGGCCACTATGACCTGCCCGACCCGCTGGCCGACCCGATCCTGGACCTGCGGGTGAAATCGGCCACCGCCGAAAGCTATTTCGTCAAGGCCGGCGACTACATCCAGATCCTGGACGTCGACGGCCGGCAATGCACCGATTTCCAATGCTTTGACGCCCGCAAGCTGGACAAGGGGATTCAGCACGCGCTGGACGTGACCACCAGCCGCACGCTGATGGGCCACGCCTATTCGATGCCCGGCCTGCATTCGAAGTACTACGATCAGGATTGGGTGCCGCTGGTCGAGGTGGTGCAGGATACGGTCGGCCGCCATGACGCCTTTGCCATGGCCTGCGCGTCGAAATACTACGACGACATCGGCTATCCGGGCCACGTCAACTGCTCGGACAACTTCAACACCGCACTCAGCGGCCGCGGCGTCGATCCGCGTCCCGGCTGGATGGCCGTCAACCTGTTCTTCAACACCGCCATCGACGCGCATGGCGTGCTGACCAGCGACGAACCCTGGAGCCGCCCGGGCGACTATGTCCTGTTCCGCGCGCTGACCGACATCGTCTGCGTGAACTCGGCCTGCCCCGACGACACCTCGCCCGCGAACGGCTGGTACCTGTCCGACATCCACGTCCGCACCTATTCCGGGGCGGAAACGTTCAGCCGTTCCATCGCCTATCGCCCCACGCCCGCCTCGGAGCCGAAGATGACCAAGGAAACCGCCTTTCACGACCGCATCTCGGCCCGGACGCGCAACCATGTCGAATACAAGGGCTACTGGCTGCCGCAGGTCTATTCGCAGAACGGCGCGCTTGAGGAATACTGGGCCTGCCGGCAGGCCGCCGTGGTGCTGGACCTGTCTCCCCTGCGCAAGTTCGAGGTGACCGGCCCCGATGCCGAGGCACTGATGAACTGGGTCCTGACCCGCGACATGAAAAAGCTGAGCCAGGGCCAGGTGGTCTATTCCGCCATGTGC
>JAGPCN010000007.1 GCA_018058035.1 Fuscovulum sp. | reverse complement strand
CGCCCGACTTGCGCGGCCTGCTGGCCGCGACGGCGGGGTGTTCGCCCTATCTCAAGGGCCTGATGGCGCGCGAGGCGGACTGGCTGCGCGCCGTGGAAGCGGACACGCCCGAAGCCACACTCGAGGCCCTTCTGGACGCGCCGGATGCCGCTGCCACCGACGTGCTTGGCATTTCCCTGCGGCAGATGAAGCGGCGGGTCGCGCTGTTGGCCGCGCTGTGCGACCTGGGCGGGGTCTGGGCGCTGGAAGAGGTGACGGCCGCGCTGACCCGCGGCGCCGACCGGGCGGTGGACCTGTGCCTGAAGCGGCTGGTGGCCGAGGAGATCCGGCGCGGCAAGGTGCCCGGCGCGACACCCGAAGACGCCGCGACGGCGGGCGGCATGGTCGCGCTGGCGATGGGCAAGATGGGCGCGCATGAACTGAACTATTCCTCGGACATCGACCTGATAGTGCTGTTCGATCAGGACCGCTATGGCGTGGACGCGGCCGAGGCGCGGGCCTCCTTCATCCGGGTGACCCGGCGGATGACGGCGCTTCTGTCGGACGTCACCGACGAAGGTTATGTCTTCCGCAGCGACCTGCGGCTGCGTCCCGATGCCAGCGTGACGCCGGTCTGCCTGTCGATGGCCGCGGCCTATGCCTATTACGAGGCCGAGGGCCGCACCTGGGAGCGCGCGGCCTACATCAAGGCCCGCCCCTGTGCCGGAGACATTGCGGCGGGGGCGCGCTTCCTCGCCTCGCTCGCGCCCTTTGTCTGGCGCAAGCACCTGGATTTCGCGGCGATCCAGGACGCCCACGACATGCGCTTGCGCATCCGCGACCACCGCGGCCTGCACGGCCCGATCCGGGTCGAGGGCCACAACATGAAGCTGGGGGCCGGCGGCATCCGCGAGATCGAGTTCTTCACCCAGACCCGCCAGCTGATTGCCGGCGGCCGCGATCCCGCCTTGCGCGACCGCACCACGGTGGGCGGGCTGGCGGCCTTGGCGGCCAAGGGCTGGGTTCCGCCGGAGGTGGCCGCAGAGCTGACCGCACTCTATCGCAGCCACCGCGAGGTCGAGCATCGCCTGCAGATGGTGAACGACGCCCAGACACATTCCCTGCCGGCCGCAGCCGAAGGCGTGGCGCGGATTGCCGCCTTCTGCGGCCAGTCCGAGACCGATTTCCGCGCCGGCCTGCTGGACCGGCTGGCGCGGACCGACCGGCTGACCGAAGGCTTCTTTGCCCCGGGCGAGGCCGAAGAGGGGCCGGAGCTGTCGGATCAGGCGCGGACCATCGTCGAGGGCTGGCAATCCTATGCCTGCCTGAAATCCGAACGTGCCCAGGCGATCTTTCGCCGCTTGCGGCCGCGCCTGCTGAAGGACCTGTCGCGCGCGGCCCATCCCGACGAGGCGCTGGTGGCGCTGGACGGGTTCCTGGCCGGGCTGCCTTCAGGCGTTCAGATCTTTTCGCTGTTCGAGCAGAACCCGACGCTGGTCGAGCTGATCATCGACATCGCCGGTACGTCCCCGGAACTGGCGCGGCATCTCAGCCGCAATGCGGCGGTGCTGGATGCGGTGATCGGCGGCAGTTTCTGGGCGCCCTGGCCGGGGGTGGCGGGCCTGCGCGCCGATCTGGAGCGGCGGCTGGAGGAGGCAAGGGACTACGAGGCGCAACTGGACACCGCGCGGCGCTGGATGAAGGAATGGCACTTCCGGGTGGGCGTGCACCATCTGCGCGGGCTGATCGACGCCTTCGAGGCCGGCAAGAGCTATGCCGAACTGGCCGAGGCGGTGGTGCAGGGCCTGTGGCCCCGGGTGCAGGCGGATTTCGCGTTGAAGCACGGCGCCTGCCCGGGGCGCGGGGCGGTGCTTCTGGGCATGGGCAGCCTGGGGGCGGGGCGGCTGAATGCCGGGTCGGACCTGGACCTGATCCTGATCTATGACGCCGAGGGGGTGGACCAGTCCGAAGGTTGCCGCCCTCTGCCGACGCGCAGCTATTTCGCGCGCCTGACCCAGGCCATGGTCACCGCGCTGTCGGCGCAGACCGCCGAGGGGCGGCTTTACGAGGTGGACGTGCGGTTGCGCCCCAGTGGCCGGGCAGGGGCGGTGGCGACCTCGATCCAGTCGTGGAAGGATTACCAGGCGACCGAGGCCTGGACCTGGGAACACCTTGCCCTGACGCGGGCGCGGGTGATGGCGGGCGAGCCTGCGCTTGCCGCCGAGGTCGAGGATTGGCGACGGCAGATCCTGGCGCTGAAGGGGCCGGGGGCGACAGTGCGGGCGGACGTGGCCGAGATGCGGGCGCGGCTGGCCGAGGCCAAGCCCGCCAAGGGCGCGTGGGAGGCCAAGAACGGCCCCGGCCGTCTGATGGATATCGAGCTTTGC
Source organism: Fuscovulum sp. (assembly GCA_018058035.1). GTDB lineage: Bacteria > Pseudomonadota > Alphaproteobacteria > Rhodobacterales > Rhodobacteraceae > Pseudogemmobacter. The sequence continues at coordinate 28,002 of JAGPCN010000007.1, read as the reverse complement.
GCGCAATGGGCGGCGCTGGTCGCGGCCAATCCGGCGCGCCAGGTCGAACGGCAGATCGCCTCGAAGGGGGCGCTGACGGCCGAAGATCAGGCGGTGCTGCTGGAGGCCTATCGGCTGCTCTGGCGGTTGCAGGCAGGATCAAAGCTGCTGGGCGACCGGGGGCTGGACCTGGCCTCGCTGGGCGAGGGCGGGCGGGTCTTTCTGTTACGCGAGACCGGCGCAAGCTCGGTCGAGGCGCTGCAAGGGCAGATCGAGCGGATGGTTTCGCTTGCCGAAAGCGTGATTGCGCGCCAGTTTCCGGGGCAGGGCTGATGGGGAGACGGGCGGTGCAACTGGACGAGGCCGATCCGAAGGGGCTGGTGCGGGAAAGCTATCGCATCGAGGGGATCACGCCGGGGGAATGCCGGTCGATCTTTGTCGACTGGGCGCTGAGCCTGCCGGTCGGGCGGTCCACCCCCGATGCGCTGCGCGCGCTGATCGCGCATTACGCGCTGCCGCAGCCCGATCACCCGATGAGCGGGGTCTTGCAGGACGGGCTGGCCGCGCCCGGCCCGGCCGGCCGGCGCGGCGGGCGCGAGGCCCGGATGCGCGCCCGGGGCGAGGGCTGAGGCACGGCAGAAGGCCCCCCGCAAGCCGCCGCCCACCCGCCCACCCCGCCGTCTTGCGGGGGGCTATGTCGGGGCCTGGCCGCGCGCGGCGGCCTCAAGCGCGGGGCCGTCGAGTTTCACCATGCCCATCATCGCCTGGGTGACGCGGGCGACCATCGCCGCGTCGCGCGATTGCATCAGCTGGATCAGGATGCGCGGGATGATCTGCCAGGTGACGCCGAAGCGGTCGGTCAGCCAGCCGCAGCGCAGCGCGGTGCCGCCGTCCAGCAGCGCCTCCCACAGCCGGTCGACCTCGGGCTGGCTGTCGAGATGGACCTCGATCGAGGCGGCGGGGGTCATGCGGTAATGCGGGCCGCCGTTCAGGAAGGCATAACGCTGGCCGGCCAGGCTGAGGTGGACGAGGAAGGCCTGGGCGGGGTCGGCGCGGTTGGGAAAGACCTGGAGGATCTGCGAGCCGGGGATCAGGGCGACATAGGTGCGGGCGGCCGCTTCGGCCGAATGGTCGAACCACAGGCAGGTTTGCAGGGTGGCTGTCATGGCGGACCCCTTCGCAGGATGGGCAGCATTGCCCATCCTACGCGAACGCCGAAGGTCTGTCAGGCGCGCAATGCCCGGGCTTCGGCCGCCAGCGTCGTGACCCGCGCCCAGTCGCCGCTGGCCATGGCATCGCGGGGTGCCACCCAGCTGCCGCCGACGCAGAGGATGTTGGCCAGGCCCAGGTAGTCGGGGGCGTTCTTCAGGCCGATGCCGCCGGTGGGGCAGAAGCTGACCTGCGGGATCGGCGAGCCGATGGATTTCAGGAAGGCCGCGCCGCCGGATTGCTCGGCCGGGAAGAACTTTTGCACCGTATAGCCGCGTTCCAGCAGCGCCATGATCTCTGATGCCGTGACGGCGCCGGGCAAGAGCGGCAGCCCCTCGTCCTCACAGGCGGCGATCAGGCGGGGGGTGGCGCCGGGGCTGACGCCGAAGGTGGCGCCGGCGGCCTTGGCGGCCTTGACGTCGGCGGGCGTCAGCAGCGTTCCCGCACCGACGACGCCGCCCGGCACCTCGGCCATGGCGCGGATCGCGTCCAGCGCGCAGGGCGTGCGCAAGGTGACCTCCAGCGCGGGCAGGCCGCCTGTCACCAGCGCCCGGGCCAGCGGTGCGGCATGTGCCAGATCGTCGATCACCAGGACGGGCACGACAGGGGCGAGGCGGCAGATTTCGGCGGCCTTGGCGGATTGTTCGGCGGGGGTCATGGGCACATTCCTTGCGGCGGCGGGCGTTGGGGAGAGGGCGGCGCCTCCGGCGGGAGTATTTGGAAAAGAGCAATGGCCCTTTGGCGCGACCTCATGTCTTGCTCTTTGGCAAATACTCCCGCCGGAGGCGACGGGTCGATGCGGGGCGCCGCGGTCAGACGACCAGGGCGCCGCCGGTTTCAGCCGGGCCGGCGTGGCGGCGGAAGGCCGCGAAGAGTTCACGTCCGATGCCGAATTCGTTGGCGGAAAGGTCGGCGGTGACGGGGGGGCGGCTGTCGAAACCGGGGGTCAGCACGTCCAGCGTTCCGGCATCGGCATCGAGGCGGATCAGGTCGCCGTCCTGCACGCGGGCCAGCGGGCCGCCGCAGGCGGCCTCGGGCGAGACATGGATCGCGGCGGGGACCTTGCCGGAGGCGCCGGACATCCGGCCATCGGTCACCAGGGCCACCCGCAGGCCGCGGTCCTGCAGGACCGACAGGGTGGGGGTCAGCGAGTGCAGTTCCGGCATGCCGTTGGCCTGGGGGCCCTGGAAGCGGACGACGACGACGGTGTCTGAGGTGAACTCGCCCGCCTTGAAGGCGGCTTTCACCGCGTCCTGGCTGTGGAAGACGCGGGCCGGGGCCTCGATCACATGGCGGTCGGGGGCCACGGCCGAGACCTTGATGACGCCGCGGCCAAGGTTTCCGGTCAGCTGTTTCAGGCCGCCGACCGGGGCAAAAGGGGTGGCGGCGGGGCGCAGGATCTTGTCGTTCAGGCTGGTGGAGGGGCCGGGCTGCCAGGTCAGTTTGCCACCTTTCAGCGTGGCTTCCTGGCGGTAGGCGTCCAGCCCGTCGCCGGCGATGGTGCGGGCGTCGGGGTGCAGGAGGCCTGCGTCGAGAAGCTCTCCGATCAGGAATTGCAGCCCGCCCGCGGCGTGGAAGTGGTTCACGTCGGCCAGGCCGTTCGGATAGACCTTGGCCATCAGCGGCACGGCATCGGACAGGTCGGCGAAATCCTGCAGGTCCAGGAGGACCCCGCTGGCGCGGGCCATGGCGGGCAGGTGCAGCACCAGGTTGGTCGATCCGCCGGTGGCCATCAGCCCGACGATGCCGTTCACATAGGCGCGTTCGTCGAGGATCTCGCCCGCCGGGCGGAAGTCGTTGCCCTGCGCGGTGATCGCCAGGGCGCGGTCGACGGCAGCCAGCGTCAGCGCCTCGCGCAGCGGTGTGCCGGGGTTGATGAAGCTGGCGCCGGGCAGGTGCAGGCCCATGACCTCCATCAGCATCTGGTTGGTGTTCGCCGTGCCGTAGAAGGTGCAGGTGCCGGGGCCGTGGTAGCTGGCCATCTCGGCCGCCATCAGCTCTTCGCGGCTGGCCTTGCCTTCGGCATAGGCGTTGCGGACGCGGGATTTCTCGTCGTTCGGGATGCCGCTGGTCATCGGGCCGGCGGGCACGAAGACCGCCGGGATATGGCCGAAGGTGGCGGCGGCGATGATCAGGCCGGGCACGATCTTGTCGCAGACGCCAAGGTAAAGGGCGGCGTCAAAGCAGTTGTGGCTGAGTGCCACGCCCGCGGCCAGCGCGATCACGTCGCGGGAAAACAGCGACAGCTCCATCCCCGGCTGGCCCTGGGTGACGCCGTCGCACATGGCGGGCACCCCGCCGGCGACTTGCGCCGTCGCCCCGGCCCGGCGGGCGGCGTCGCGGATCAGCGTCGGGTAGGTCTCGAACGGCTGGTGGGCCGAGAGCATGTCGTTGTAGGCGGTGACGATGCCGAGGTTCGGCACCCGGGCGGCGGCCAACGCGGCCTTGTCCGCGCCCATCGCGGCATAGGCATGGGCCTGGTTGCCGCAGGAAAGGTGTGCCCGCACCGGCCCGGCCGAGGCTGCTTTGCCGGTCCGGTCCAGGTATTCGCCCCGCGTCCGGGCCGAGCGGGCGCGGATGCGGTCGGTGACGCGGGCGACGGTGGGGTTCAGCGGCATCGGCGGGGTTCCCTTTGGCAAAGGTCGGCGGGGCGGGCGCCCGGGGCAAAGATTGCGCCCGCGGGGTGGTTCTAGCAAATCCCGTTAGCGCTAACAAGGGGGAGCGCCGAAATCGCGGGCCGGCGGGGTTTGCGGACTGTCGGCGCGTTGGAAACGGAGTTTTCGCCGATTCTGCCCCCGCAGCGGTACTGGCTGCGGAAAAGGCGGGCAATGCCCGGCGGCATTGTTTCCGTCTTCGCAATGATTCCCCGTCTTGGTCCCAATGCTTGCCCAAATCCGCCGCATTTGATCGGCATTCTAACCTTTGTCAGGGGACCGGAAAAGCGGCCCCGCACGGCCCCGGGTGGCGCGATGTCGCCCCCGAAGAGGAGGACGAAGAAATGAAAACCGCGAAGACGCTTGTGTCGCTTGCCCTGGTTCTTGGCCTGTCGGCCTGCGTGCAGCCCGAGACCGCCTCGCGGTCGGGCGCGTCGACGCCGGGGGTGTCGCTGGCCTCGAAGGATGGCACGGTGGCGGTGGGCCAGAAGGTGGCGATCCCGCTGAACGTGACCGATGTGCGGGTGATGGTTCCCGGGTCGCTGCGCGTCAGCGAGGCCGAGACCTGGTATCCGAACGCCGATGTGGTCTGGCGCGGAGAGCCGCGCGGCAACCGTCTGCAACAGGTGCAGCGCATCTTCAGCGAGGCCGCCGCGGCCGGCACCAGCCGGCTGAAATCCGGCCTGCCGGTGGTGGCCGAGATCGAGGTGACCCGGTTCCACTGCCTGACCGAAAAGACCCGCAACACCATCGGCGGCATGCATTCGCTGCAATTCATGCTGACCGTGCGCCATGCCGAAACCGGCGAAGTGCTGGACGGCCCGCGCCTGGTGATCGCGGACGTCAAGGCCTCGGGCGGGTCGCGGGCGATCGCCGAAGACTACGCCGGGCGCACGCAGCGCGTGGTGGTGGTGGAGCGTCTGACCCAGATCATCCATGACGAGCTGAAGGCGCTGCGGGTGAACCCGGCGAAATTCGGCCTGAGCGTGTCGATGAGCGACACGAACCCCGGCACGCTGGTCGTCGCGACCTCGAACTGACGGCTTCCAAGGCCATTCGCGACAGGATAAGGGGGAGGGCATGGAGCCCTCCCTTTCCCATTCCCCGCACTCCGACCGCCCGGTCGTGCGGCTGCGGCCCAAGGCCGAAGCGCGCGCGATCCGCCATGGTTTCCCCTGGGTCTATGCCGACGAACTGGTGCTGGACCGCCGCACCAGCGGCCTGGCACCCGGCACGCTGGCGGTGCTGGAGGATGCCGAGCGGCGGCCCCTGGGTCTGGTGACGGTGAACCCCGCGTCGAAGATCGTGGCCCGGATGCTGGACCGCGATCCGGCGGCGGTGGTGGACCAGGCCTGGTTTCAGGCGCGGCTGGAGCGTGCGCTTGCGCTGCGCGACCGGCTTTATCCGGGGCCGTTCTACCGTATGGTCCATGCCGAGGCCGATGGCCTGCCCGGCGTGGTGATCGACCGTTTCGGCGATGTGGCGGTGGTGCAGCCCAATGCGGCCTGGGCCGAGACGCTGCTTCAGCCGCTGGTCGCGGCGCTTGTCGCGGTGACCGGCGTGGCTTGCGTGATCAAGAACGGATCGGGCCGCGCGCGGGGCCTTGAGGGGCTGGCCGAAGAGATGGCGGTGGTCCACGGGGTCGCGCCCACCGGGCCGGTGCCGGTGCCGATGAACGGGGCGACCTACATGGCCGACCTGATGGGCGGGCAGAAGACCGGCCTGTTCTACGACCAGCGCGACAACCACGCTTTTGCGGCCCGTCTGGCGCGCGGCGCGCGGGTGCTGGACGTGTTCACCCATGTCGGCGGCTTTGCGCTGGCGGCGCTGGCCGGGGGGGCGACCAATGCGCTGGCGGTGGATGCCAGCGCCGCGGCGCTGGCGCTGGCCGAGCAGGGGGCCGCGGCCTCGGGGTTTGGCGGGTTCGCCACGCGGCAGGGCGATGCCTTTGCCGTGCTGGAGGCCCTGGGAACCGAAGACGCGCGCTTTGATCTGGTGATCTGCGACCCGCCGGCCTTTGCGCCCGCCAAGCCCGCGCTTGAGGCCGGCCTGCGCGCCTATGAGCGGATCGCCCGGCTGGCCGCGCCGCTGGTGGCGCCCGGTGGCTATCTGGTCTTGTGTTCCTGTTCCCATGCGGTCGACCTGGCGTCGTTCCGCAACGCCTGCGCCCGCGGCATCGGCCGGGGCGGGCGGCGCGGGCAGATCCTGCACACCGGCTTTGCGGGGGCCGACCACCCGGTGCTGCCGCAACTGGCCGAATCGTCCTATCTCAAGGCGCTGGCCTTCCGGCTGGACGGATGAAGGCGGTTCTGGACGCCTGCGTCCTGTATCCCACGGTGCTGCGCGAAATCCTTCAGGGCGCGGCGGCGGCGGGGCTGTATCAGCCGGTGTTCTCGGACCGAATCCTGCGCGAATGGACGCGGGCCGCGGCCAAGCTGGGGTCCGCGGCACAGGCGCAGGCCGAGGGCGAGGCCGTCCTGCTGCGCGCGGCCTTTCCCCGCGCGGTGATCCGCGAACAGCCCAACATCGAGGCTCGGCTGATGCTGCCCGATCCGAACGACGTGCATGTGCTGGCGGTGGCCATATCCTCGGGCGCCGATTGCATCGTCACCTTCAACGCGCGGGATTTCCCGGGCCATGTGCTGGCCGAGGACGGCATCGCCCGGCGCGATCCCGATGGCTTCCTGTGGGAGTTGCAGTCGCGCCACCCCGCCGAGATGGCGCGGATCGTGGAACAGGTGCGCGCCACGGCCGAGCGGTTGTCGGGCCAGGACGTGCCGCTGAAGCCGCTCTTGAAGCGGGCGAAACTGTTCCGGCTGGCCAAGGCGCTGGAGGCCGTCTAGGGGCCGGCGCCGCTGGCCACCTCAAGGAACAGCACCCGGGCCGGGTGGTCCTGGGCCAGGTCGAGCGCGCGCCGGTACAGCCCGCGGGCGGCGTCGTTTGCGCCAGACGGGACCGGCCGCAGGTCGCGTTCAGGCTCCACCGGCAGGGTCAGCCCGGCAAGCCGCAACGCATGGGCAAAGGCCACGGCGGCGGCATCGGGATCGCCGGTCTCGGCCAGCGCGATGCCGATCTCCATCTGCCCGCCGGCATACCGGCCCGGCGGGTCGCCCAGCAGGCGGGCCGGGGTCGTCAGCGTCCAGGCCCAGCCACAGCGGAACAGCCTTTGTTCCGGCGAAAGCTCCGGCTTGAGGCAAGCGCCCGCGAACATCGACCCGGTGAACAGGCAAAGCCAGAACGCCAGAAAGGCCCAGGCGCCAATCGCCAGCACCCAGGTCCGCCGCGCTGCGGTCATGCCGCCCCGCCCAGCCAGCGCGCCTCGTTCGCCTCGATGGCGGCGATGCGCTCGTCTGCCCTGGGGTGGCTCAGCAGCCAGGCCGGGATGCCCTCGGCGCGGTTCTGGGTCAGCGCCTCAAGCTTGCGGAACAGCGATTTCTGCGGCGCCGTGCCGATGCCCGACTTGATCAGCAGCGCGCTGGCATAGGCGTCGGCCTCGAATTCGTCGCGCCGCGACAGCCGCGCCATCAGCGCGACCGAGATCACATTGGCGATCCAGACCCCGATGATCGGCAGGAACCGCGACAGAAAGGCCGTCAGCAGGAAGAACACCGCGTTGTGGCCGGTAAAGTCGATCATCCGCCGCTTCATATGGCCCAGCGAGACATGGCCCAGTTCATGCGCGATGACGCTGGCCATTTCCGCATCCGACACCTGGCCCTGGCGGTATTTCTGCAGGAAACCGCGGGTCAGGAAGATGCGGCCGTCCGGCGCCGCCAGCCCGTTCACCGGATCGACGTCAAAGACGAAGACCTCGATCCGCGGCAGGTCCAGCGCGGCGGCCATGTGGTCGGTCAACTGCCCAAGCGCCGGATCGCTGAGCGGGTGCGAATTGGCGTCCAGCATCTTCTGCGTGCGCCAGACGGAAAACCGCATCGAGACGATGGCGTAAAGGACGGCAAGGACAAGCGGCAGCCAAAGGGTCATGCGGGGAATATGGAGCGGGGCGGGGCAGCTTTCCAGCCCATGTCCCTGCGGGTGCCGCGGATCATCGCAGCATCCGGACGCCGCGGGCGATGCCTTCCACCGTCATCGGCACCATGCGGCCGCCGAAGATGCGCTGGATCAGAGCGGTCGACTGCGCATAGGCCCAGTCCGGTTCCGGCACTGGGTTGATCCACAGGTGCCCCGGCCATTGCCCGAGGGCGCGGCTCAGCCAGACCTGGCCGGCCTCGCGGTTCCAGTGTTCGTTGGCGCCGCCGGGGTGGGTGATCTCGTAGGTGCTCATCGCCGCGTCGCCGACGAAGATCGCCTTCCAGTCCGGGCCATAAGTGCGCAGCACGTCCCAGGTGGGGGTCTGGTCGGACCAGCGCCGGGCGTTGTCGCGCCACAGGCCCTCGTAGAGGCAGTTGTGAAAGTAGAACGGTTGCAAGTGGCGGAATTCGGATTTGGCGGCCGAGAACAGCTCCTCCATCACCTTGACGTGCGGTTCCATGCTGCCCCCCACGTCCAGGAACAACAGCACCTTGACCGCGTTGCGCCGTTCGGGCCGGGTCTGCACGTCCAGCCAGCCGTGTTCGGCGGTGGCGCGGATGGTGCCGTCCAGGTCCAGCTCTTCGGCCGCCCCGTCGCGGGCCCATTTGCGCAAGGCGCGCAGGGCGACCTTGATGTTGCGGGTGCCGATTTCCACCCGGTCGTCCAGGTTGCGGAACTCGCGCCGGTCCCAGACCTTGACGGCGCGGCGGTGGCGGCTTTCGTCCTGGCCGATGCGGATGCCCTCGGGGTTGTAGCCATAGGCGCCAAAGGGCGAGGTGCCGGCGGTGCCGATCCATTTGTTGCCGCCCTGATGGCGGCCCTTCTGCTCCTCCAGCCGTTTCCGCAGCGTCTCCATCAGCTTGTCGAACCCGCCAAGCGCCTGAATGGCGGCCATGTCCTCGGGCGTGAGGTGGCGTTCGGCCAGCTTGCGCAGCCAGTCCTCGGGCAGCGCCAGCGCCTCCAGCACCTGTTGGTCGGTCAGTTGTTCCAGCCCCCTGAAGGCGGCGGCAAAGGCGCGGTCAAAGCGGTCGAGGTGGCGTTCGTCCTTGACCATGGCGGCGCGGGCCAGGTGGTAGAACTCTTCGACGTCGAAGCGGCCCAGGCCTTCGGCCAGCGCCTGCAGGAAGGTCAGGAATTCGCGCAGCGAGACGGGCACACCTTCCCGCCGCAGATGGTCGAGGAAGGGCAGGAACATGCCCGCGCCCTCAGCTCAGGTAACGGTCAAGTGCCAGCGTCACGAACAGGCCCGCCAGCCCCAAAAGGATGGCATAGACCGCGGCGTATTGCGCGATGTCGGCCGGCCGGCCGCCCCGTCGCGCGGCGGTGACCCCGCCCAGAACGGCCCCCAGAACCAGGCCCGCGATGACCAGCATGTCGCCTCTCCCGTCCCTCCGCGCCGGGGCGCGCGGGGCGCGGCGGGGCTGGATCAGCCCCGCTGCCCGCGCGCCCCCAGGGCGGCGATCTCGCGCGTGCGTGCCCGCACCTGCGCATCCGAGCCGAAGCCATAGCGCGCCCATTGCTGGCTGTCCATGCGCAGCGCCTCGGCCTCGGCGCTGCGGCCCATCAGGTCCAGCGCCTCGGCCTTGATCAGCTGCACGGTGGCCAGCAGCGCCCAGTTCTCGGCGCCGCGGATCACCGGGATGGCGCGGTCGGCGAAGGCGATGGCGGTCTCGGCCTCGCCGTTCGCCACCGCGATGGCGGCCAGCTGCATGTCGATATGGGCAACGTGGATCCGCGCGCCGGGCAGGCGGCGGTAAATTTCCGAGGCGCGCGAGAATTCCTCGACCGCGCGGGCCCGGTCCGAGCCGACATAAAGCCGCGCGATGGCGAAATGGCTGAACGCCAGCCGCCCGTCGGTCCAGCCCTGCGCCCGTGCGATCATCAGCGCCCGGTCGGCGGCGGCGCGGCGGGTGCCCTGGCCCGCGCCGGTGCCAAGCGCCGTCTCGATCGCCGATTTCCAGCTTTTCGGCGTGGCCGAGGTATCCGCCCCGCCCATGCCGGCGCCGCCGGGGTTCAGCCGCGCCACGATGCCGGGCAGCCGGGCCGCAACTTCGGCCTGGGTCATGCCGGCGCGCAGTTCCGGGGCATAGTGGATGCGCAACAAGAGCATGTCATAGGGCGTCAGGACCGAGTGGAAGTTGTCGTCGTTGAAGACGCTGTCGGTCAGCCGATAAAGGTCGTTCAAGGGGCCGATGGCCTGGGCGGTTTCCTCGTTCAGGCAGTCGCGCACTTCTTGCGGGCTGGCATCCGAGGGCACGAAGATGCCGACTTGGCGGCGCACCACGACATTGGCCCAATCCACCGCGGCGGTGCCGCGGTTGGCCTTGTAGTCGGCGATCGACGACACGTTCGGCACCACGAAGCAGGCCGCGGTCGGCGCCAGCCGGCGCAGTTCGGCGCGCGGGCCGAAGTGGATGGTGATGGCGGCGGCCTCTCCGGGGGCAGCGGGGCGCACGTCGATGCCCGCCTCGGCCTGCAGCCGGCCGATCAGGCGCGACAGGTCGGGCGCGGCCGAGGGCGGCACCTGGCCCGACAGGGCAATGGTGATCGGGCCGTCGAAGCGGCTGAACACGGGCAGGGCGCGGCCGCTTTCCATGGCAAAGGTCAGGTCCAGGAAATCCCGCACCACGGTCGCGTCGGACCGGCCGGCCGACACCGGGGCCAGCGCAAAAGCGGGGTTGGCCGCAAAGGCCAGCGCCGGCTCGGACGGTTCGGCGCCGGCCTCGACGGGCGCGCGCGCCTTGGTTACCTGGGCGTCCTGGGCCGCATCCTGGACCGGCACGCAGGCCGTGGCGGTGGCGATCGCAAGGATCGCGGCAAGGGTGGTTTTCCGCATTTTCTGGCAGCTCGATACATGCGTGCGCCGGGGCGCAGCGCCCCGGGCGGTGTCCCAAGCCCCCGGACGGACGGCGATGCCCCCGCATCGCCGCCCGCCGCTGGTGCCCGGTGGTCCGGTACCCACGCCGCCCGGGACAAGCTCCTGCGGGGGCGAGCAGACGTGGTGCCCCGCAGGTTCCGGTCAGGCATGCTTGCCGGGCGGACCAGCCCGGTTCGCGCGTGGAAGGACCCGCCCCCGATCCCGGCCCCGGCAGGGGGCACGGCGGAAGGCAGGCAGGCGACCCCGGTTCCGAAAGCGGCCCCCGCGCCCCCCGCGACATGGCCCATCCGGCGAAGCGGCGCTTCGTCGGGCAGACACGTCGGACGGTAGACAAGGGCCATTCGGGCAGCTTTCGGAACCGGGATCACACGAAGGTTGATCCAACGGGTGCCGAGTGTCTTTATCGCGGCCCGCCTGTGTCAATTGCGCGGAAACTTGGCGATTGTCCGCGAACCAGCGGTAGAGGTTGGGGCAGGGCGGGGAACCAGATTTGCCATGCCGACATCACGCAATATTTCACAAAGTGTCAAAAAATCGGCATTCCGTGAATGAATGTGTCAGGAATGTGGCCGAACCATGGCCAATCCGCCCCGATTCGCCCCCCGTCGCGCCCGGTTCGATCCGTGCAAACCTAGCGCTGCCCGCGCGCCAGGAAGGCCAGGCGTTCGAACAGCTGCACGTCCTGTTCGTTCTTCAAGAGCGCCCCGTGCAGCCGCGGCAACAATGCCCGCGGATCGCGCTTCAGATCCTCGGGCGTCAGGTCCTCGGCCAGGATCAGCTTCAGCCAGTCCAGCATCTCGGAGGTCGAGGGTTTCTTCTTCAGGCCCGGCGTCTCGCGGATCTCGAAGAACTCGGCCAGGGCGGCGGCCAGCAGGCGTTCCTTGATCGCCGGAAAGTGGACGCGGACGATGGCGGACAGCGTCTCGGCATCGGGGAATCGGATGTAGTGAAAGAAGCAACGGCGCAGGAAGGCGTCGGGCAGTTCCTTCTCGTTGTTCGAGGTGATGATGACGACGGGGCGGTGCTGCGCCCGCACGGTCTGGCCGGTTTCGTAGACGTGGAACTCCATCCGGTCCAGTTCCTGCAACAGGTCGTTGGGAAACTCGATGTCGGCCTTGTCGATCTCGTCGATCAGCAGCACCACGCGGCCCGGCGCTTCGAAGGCCTGCCACAGCTTGCCCTGGCGGATGTAGTTCGCCACGTCATGCACCCGCGCATCGCCCAGCTGGCTGTCGCGCAGCCGGCTGACGGCGTCGTATTCGTAAAGCCCCTGCTGCGCCTTGGTGGTGGACTTGACGTGCCATTCCATCAGCGGCAGGCCCAGGCTGGCCGCGACCTGCCGCGCCAGTTCGGTCTTGCCGGTGCCCGGTTCGCCCTTGACCAGCAGCGGCCGCTGCAGCGTCACCGCCGCGTTCACTGCAACCACAAGGGCAGGATCGGCGATATAACTCTCGGTCGAGGCGAATTTCATCGGTGGATCAATCCTCTGCGATCAGCGGCGGCCAGACCCTAGCCGCGCCTTCAAATTGTCGCAACGGCTAGTGACAATGAGATGCGCTTGCGCTACACGCCGCGCCAACAGGAGCGCGCTGATGAGTTACGCCGACCTGTCGGCGCGTGCCGACAACAAGGAGAGTGCTGCGATGAAGCCGGAAGTGTTCCTGCCCGACGACTATCGTCCCGCCGAGGACGAGCCGTTCATGAACGACCGGCAACTTGAGTACTTTCGCCGCAAGCTGATCGTCTGGAAACAGGAACTGCTGGGGCAATCGGCCGAAACCATCGACAACCTGCAGGAAAGCGCCCGCAACGTCCCCGACCTGGCCGACCGCGCCAGCGAAGAGACCGACCGCGCGCTGGAACTGCGCACCCGCGACCGCCAGCGCAAGCTTGTCGGCAAGATCGACGCGGCGCTGCGGCGGATCGAGAACGGCGAATACGGCTATTGCGAGATGACCGGAGAGCCGATCAGCCTGAAGCGGCTGGATGCGCGCCCGATCGCCACGATGACGCTGGAAGCCCAGGAAAAGCACGAGCGGCGCGAAAAGGTGCATCGCGACGACTGAATTTATCGTCGCAGGGACAGGGGCTTGCGCCCCGTCGTGCGGCGGGGGAACATGCGCCGGGCCTCTGGGTCCGGCGTTTTTTTCGTTTTGCGGGGTCTGGAAATCATGTCGCTGATCGGTCAACCCGTGACCATCCTGGGCGCCGGCGTGGCCGGTCTGGCCGTGGCGCGGGCGCTGGCCTTGCACGGGGCGCAGGTGACGGTCCTGGAACAGGCCGACGCCGTGCGCGAGGTGGGCGCCGGCCTGCAGGTCAGCCCGAATGGCGCCGCGGTGCTGAAGGCCCTGGGGCTTGAGGCGGCGCTTGAAGCCGCCTCGATGCGGGCCCGGGCGGTCGAATTGCGCGACGGGCTGGACGGCAGCCTGGTGACGCGGCTTGAAGTTGCGCGGCTAAGGCCCGAACAAGGCTATCATTTCCTGCATCGCGCCGACCTGATCCAGCTTCTGCTCGACGGTGCGCGGGCGGCGGGGGTGGACCTGCGGCTGTTGCAAAGGGTCGACCAGGTCGACCTGTCAGGCGCGCGGCCCAAGGTGGTGATGTCGACCGGCGCCGAGGTCGAGGTGCCGTTGCTGATTGGCGCCGATGGCTTGCATTCGCCGACGCGGGCGGCGCTGAACGGCAAGGTCGCGCCCTTCTTCACCAACCAGGTGGCCTGGCGCACGCTGATCCCCTGCGAGCCGGGCGCCGCCCCGGTGGCCGAGGTTCACATGGGCCCGGGGCGCCATCTGGTCAGCTATCCGCTGCGCGGCGGCACGCTGCGCAACATCGTGGCGGTCGAGGAACGCCGCCGCTGGGTCGAAGAGGGCTGGTCGCTGCGCGATGACCCGATGGAGTTGCGGGTGGCCTTCGAACGCTTTGGCCCACGGGTGCGCGGCTGGCTGGATCAGGTGCAGGACGTCTACCTGTGGGGGTTGTTCCGCCATCCGGTCGCAAGGCGTTGGTTCGCTGCGTTGGATGCAGGCGCGGTGGCGATCCTGGGCGATGCGGCACACCCGACGCTGCCCTTCCTGGCGCAGGGCGCCAGCATGGGGCTTGAGGATGCCTGGGTGCTGGCTGCGTCTTTGGCCGGGCATGACACGGTGGCAGCGGGGCTGGCGGCCTATCAGGCGGCGCGGGCGCCACGGGCGGCGCGGATCGTCGAGGCCGCGAACCGCAACGCCCGCGCCTATCACCTGTCGGGCCCGCTGCGCGGCCTTGCTCATCTGGGGTTGCGGCTGGGCGGGCGGATCGCGCCCGAGGCGGCGCTCGGCCGGTTCGACTGGCTGTACGGCCACGACGTCACCGCCTAGGCGGCAAGCCCTTGATCTGAAAGGTAATGCGCGCAGGGCAGGATGTCGCCGGCCTGCGCCATCTCGATGATCAGGCGGGGCATTTCGGGCAGTTCCGACAGGGCGCGGAAGACGGCGTGCCAGTGGATCGTGCCCTGCCCGGCGGGCCAGTGGCGGTCGGCGATGCCGTCGGCGTCCTGGATGTGGACATGGGCGAGGGCGGCTCCGGCGGCGCGTACATAGGCATCGACCGGGGGCGCGCCGGTCGAGCCATGGGCATAAAGCGCATGGCCGGTATCCAGCGAGAGCCGGACGGCCGGAGAGGCGAAGGCGGCGGCCAGCGTCACCCGCTCCCACGGGTCGCGGTCCTCGCAGTTCTCCAGCACCAGGGTGATGCCGGTCTCTTCGGCGCGTTTCACAACGGGTTCAAGGGTTTGCAGGGTGCGGTCGAGTATGCCCTGCTGGTCGTCCATCTCGGTTCCGCGGTTGAAACCGGACCATGTGGTGAAGGGGCTGTGCAGGACCATGTGGCCGCCGCCGCGGCAAAAGACCTCGGCGGCGGCAAGGGCGGTCAGGCAGCGCTGTTGCACAAGGGCGCGCAGGTCGGGGTCGGGCTGGTCGACCGTCAGGCCCCAGAACGGGCCGTGCAGGCCCAGGCGCCCGAAATGGCCCGCGAAGTCGCGCGCCACCTGGGCCGCGGTATCTCGCCAGGCGTCGCCGGAGAGAGCGCCGATTTCGGTGAAGTCGCGGATCTCGACGTCGCGGCCGTCCAGCCAGTCGCGCAGGCCGGGGGTGGTGAGGTCCGAGAGGTAGACGGCGGCGCCGAGGCGGGGCAGGTCAGGCATCCAGTTCGGCCCAGACGGGGACGTGATCCGAAGGCTTGTCGCCCGCGCGCGCGTCCTTGTCGATCCCGCAATCTTGAAGGATATCAGCGGCTTGCGGAGACATCAGCAGGTGGTCGATGCGGATGCCGTTGCCCCGTTCCCAGGAATTCGCCTGATAGTCCCAGAAGGTGTAAAGCCCCTTGGCCTGCGGCGCGCGGGTGCGGATCGCCTCGGTCAACCCGAGGTTCAGCAGGCGCCGGAAGGCGGCGCGCGAGGCGGGAAGGAACAGCGCGTCCTCGACCCAGGCTTCTGGCTTCGCGGCGTCTTCGGGCTGCGGGATCACGTTGAAATCGCCCAGGAAAACGGTGGGCATCTCATCGGCCAACAGGACCCGGACACGGGCCTCCATCCGCGCCATCCAGGCCAGCTTGTAGTCGTATTTCGGCCCCGGCGCGGGGTTGCCGTTGGGCAGGTAAAGGCCGCAAAGGCGGACGGCCTTGCGGCCGATCACGGTCGCCTCGATCCAGCGGGCCTGGTCGTCGCCGTCGTCGCCGGGCAGGCCGCGCACCACGTCCTCGAGCGGCAGCCGCGACAGCAACGCCACCCCGTTGAACGACTTTTGCCCATGGGTTTCAACGTGATAACCCATGTCCTGAAACAGCTCGCGGGGAAAGGCCTGGTCCTGGCTCTTGATCTCCTGCAAGGCGACGACGTCGGGTCTTGCGGCCTCAAGCCAGCGCGGCAGCGCCTCGATCCGCGCCTTGATGCCGTTGATGTTGAAGGTGGCGATCTTCATCCGGGTCCCCCGTTTCGACCCGAGTAGAAACGCGCCCGGGGGCGGACGCAAGGGATTTGCGTCGCGCCAGGGTCAGCCGCCCAGCAGCGCGGCGATCTCGGCGTACCCCCGGGCCTCGGCCAGCATCAGCGGCGTCTGGCCGTCGCGGTCGGCCAGGCCGCGGTCGGCCCCGGCGGCGACCAGCGCCTGCACGGTGGCCTGATGGCGCGGGCCGCCGTTGCCCAGCACCACCGCCTCGATCAGGGCGGTCCAGCCCAGGTTGTTGACATGGTCCAGCGGCGCCCCGGCGGCGATCAGGCGGCGCACCACCTCGTCATGGCCCAGATGCGCGGCGGCGATCAGCGCGGTGCCGTCCCAGCGGCTGGTCACCATGTCGGGGCGGTTGCCAAGTGCCAGCGCCAGCGACATCAGGTCGGGGTCGTCGGCCACGGCGGCGATGGTCACGGCGTCATAGGCCTCGCCGTCCAGCGCGTTCATGTCGGCGCCGGCTTCGGCCAGGGCGCGCAGGGCGTCCGGCTGGCCGGCAAAGGTGGCGACGTGAACGGGCGTGCGGCCGGCGTTGTCGCGGGCGTTCAGGTCGGCGCCGGTCGCGGCGAGGGCGCGGATCGCCTCGGCATCGCCATCGGCCGCGGCGCGGTGCAGCCCCTCGTAGGCGGCGATCTCGACCAGGCTGGGGGCGGTCTGGGCCAGGCCCGGCCCGGACAGCGCCGTCAGGAAAAGGAAAAGTGCAATCTTCATATCTGCACGCATCGGTCTGCCCTTCTTGTTTTGCGGCAGGGTTCGCGCAAGCCGGCGCGGCAGGCAAATCACCGATGCGAGAGGCGGCGGACCCTTGCCGGGGCGATGGTCGCAAGCCAGAGCGCGTCGATGGCGTCCAGTGCGGCGGCGTTCAGCGGGCTTGCGTCGCGGTAAAAGCCGGACGGCGTGCGGTAGTTCAGCCGGGCCTCTTCGGCCAGCGCCTCGGCGGCGAGCGGTTCGTGGAACGTCATCGGCCGGACTTGCCCCACGTGGCCGCGATCCGTGCGCGGAAAGACCAGCCGCGAGGGGCCGGTGGAGAGGTTGACCATTGCGCAGCCCCGCATCGCGGCCAGCACCATCAACCGGGCCGACTTCGCCTCAAGCGAGCGAAGGGTGATGTCGGGGCGCAGCGGGTCGGGCGTGCCGGTGCCGTAGAAATGGGTGGGGCCGGTGGCGGGGTAGTGCATGTCGCAGCCGAAGGCCGCGATGGTGCGCGGGCGAAGGGCGTGCAGCGCCCAGTAGGCGGCGGTGAAGGCCATGGTGGCACCCGCGTAGACGAAGCCGCCAAGGGCGTTCTGGGCGGGGACGAAATCGGCCTCGGTCACGATGGTCTGGCCTTCGCGCGGGGTGGGCACGCGGGTTGGCGGGAAATCAAAGGGGTGGATGTGGTGCGTCCAGTCGGGGCGGATGGCGTGGGCGTTGTTGATCGCCAGCACCGCGTCGAAGGGCGCGCGCGGCCAGAGGGCGGCGCGGGCCGCCATCGGGGCGGAGCCGAGCATCAGGACCGTGCGGGGATGCGTTCGGGGGGACATGCGGAAAGGATAGCGCTGCGACTTCGACAGTCACGCGACAGCCGGAAAGAATTCCATCGCAGGTTGCGGTCAGTCGGCGGCGGGCGCGGGCGCGGGGTCCGCGCAACCGGTATATTCGCAGGGCGGAAAAAGGCCCGGCGTGGTGTCGCGCAGGTGTTCGACCGTCAGGATCACCGGGATCGAGAGGGCGAAGGCCAGCGCCCAGGTGAGGACGGCGCGCAGCAGAAAGGGCGGGCGGCGGGTGCCGCGGCTTGGGGCTATGGAAAGCGTGGCGGGCAGGAAGATCAGGGCGTAGATCACCATCGTCGGCCAGACCAGAAGGCCCGCCAGCAGCGGATAGGAGAGCATCCGCTGAAGGATCGCCTCGGCAAAAAGGCCCCAGCCGCCGGCCATCACCACAAGCTCCCACCGATGCGGGGCGCAGAGGCGGGCGTGCAGGGCCAGGGCCAGGATCGGGCCGGTGAAGACGAAGAGGTTCAGCGTGATGAACTGGCGCACGCGGTCCGCCCAGGCGGCGGGGTCGCCTTCGGCCAGGAGAGAGGCGAGGGTGCCGACAAGCGTTTCCTCGGCGATGACGGCGGCATAGGCCAGCGCGATGAAGCGCAGCGGGACGGGCAGGGGGATGCGGGAGAGGGTGGCGGAGACGGTGGGTTGGCGCCAGGCGACCAGCGGGATCAGCACCGCCGACATCAGGACGTGGTAGGTGATCAGCGGAAAGCCCGCGATCACCCAGAACGCCCACCAGGCGGCAAGCAGGACGGCGGCGTAGGCCAGAAGTCCCGGCCCGCGCGGCACGACCAGAAAGCCGCCGGACGGGTCAGCGGCCATCCGGTCAGATCGAGAACGAGGTGCCGCAGCCGCAGGAACTGGTCGCGTTGGGGTTTTGCACCACGAAGCGGGCACCGATCAGCTCGTCGGTGAAGTCGATCACGGCGTTTTGCAGGAACGGCAGCGAGATCTGGTCGACCAGCACCGTCTGGCCATCCTTCTCCAGGATCAGGTCGTCGGTGCCCGGATCGTCCAGCCGGATGTCATAGGAAAACCCCGAGCAGCCGCCGCCCGAGACGCCCACGCGCAGCGGTCGGGTCTGGCCGGTGATCTGGGCGATCTCGGCCAGGCGGGCAAAGGCGCGGTCGGTGACCTTGGGGGGAAGCGTCAGTTCCATGGCTGTTCCGGTGGGCTTTCGGTTCTGCCTTCAATATATGGGAAGTGACGCCCAGAACAAGCCGAGGCCCGATGCTTGCCCCCTTTGCCTGCCAGCCCGACCAAAGCCGGGGCCGGCTTTTCCCCGAGGCGATGAGTTCGTTCCGCAGCCCGTTCCAGCGCGACCGCGACCGGATCATCCACTCATCCGCCTTCCGGCGGCTGAAGCACAAGACGCAAGTGTTTGTCGAACATGAGGGCGACTATTACCGCACCCGGCTGACCCATTCGATCGAGGTGGCGCAGGTGGCGCGCACCATCGCCGGCGTGCTGGGGCTGAACACCGACCTGGCCGAGGCGATCGCACTGGCCCATGACCTGGGCCACACCCCCTTTGGCCACACCGGCGAAGACGCGATGGAGCGACTGATGGCGCCCTTTGGCGGCTTTGATCACAACGCCCAGGCGCTGCGGATCGTGACGCGGCTGGAGCGGCACTATGCGGGCTTCGACGGGCTGAACCTGACCTGGGAAAGCCTGGAGGGGATCGCCAAGCATAACGGGCCAGTGACCGGCCCGAATGCGGATGCGAAACACGAAGGGCCGCTGCCCTATGCCCTGGCCGAGGTGAATGCGGCCTGGGATCTGGAACTGCACACCCATGCCAGCGCCGAGGCGCAGGTGGCCGCGATTGCCGACGACGTGGCCTACAGCCACCACGACCTGCATGACGGGTTGCGCAGCGGCCTGTTCACCGAAGAGGACCTGATGGACCTGCCGGTGACCGGCCCGGCCTTTCAGGAGGTCGACCGGCTGTATCCGGGGCTGGAGCGGATGCGCCGCCGGCACGAGGCGCTGCGCCGCGTCTTCGGCCGCATGGTCGAGGATGTGATCGCCGTGGCGCAGAACCGGCTGGCCAGCGCGCAGCCGAAGTCGGTGGACGATATCCGCCACCTGGGCACGACGGTGATCCGGTTCTCGAAACCGCTTTACCAGGAGCTGAAGGCGGTGCGGTCGTTCCTGTTCCACCGCATGTACCGGGCGCCTTCGGTGATGGAGGTGCGGGCGCGGGTGACGCGGGTGGTCGATGACCTGTTTCCGCTGTTCCTGAAGGACCCCGCGCTGTTGCCGCCGGAGTGGCAGGCCGATGTCACGGCCGCTCTGGACCAGACCGCGCTGGCACGGGTGGTGGCGGATTATGTGGCCGGAATGACCGACCGCTTCGCGATCCAGGAGCATGCCCGGCTGATGGGCTGCGCGCCGGTGGTGTCCGGGGGGTAACGATTTCCGCGCGGAAATCGTGCCGGAATTCGCGCGAATTCCGCGCCCCGGTCAGCCGCGGCGCGTGGCGGCCAGGACCCAGAGCCCGGCCAGGCCCGCCGAGACGATGGCGTTCCAGGCCGCCATCGACAGGCCCAGGAAGCTCCAGGGGATCTGGTCGCAGCGCACCGGCGGGGCCGCGCTGATGTCGGTGTTCAGCAGGTCGCTGCCCGACAGCCCCGCGACCGAGCCTTGGGTGCAAGAGGACACGAACTCCCACCAGCCCTGTTCGACCCCGGCATGGAACAGCCCCAGCCCCGCGGTCGCCAGCGCCGCCAGCGCCCCGGCCCAGGCCAGGCCGCGCCATCCGGTCAGCAGCGCCAGGCCCAGGATCAGCACCGCCGCCGCATGCGGCCAGCGCTGCCACAGGCAGAGCTGGCAGGGCGCCAGCCCGCCGATCAGCTGAAAGCCGAAGGCGCCCGCCAGCATCGCGGCCGAGCCAAGGCCCGCCAACAGCATCGTCCGGCGCTGGATCTCGGTCATCGCGGGTCTTTCCCCCCTTGGGCTGCGGCGTGACCTTAGCGCGCAGCGCGGGCGGGGGAAAGCCGGGCTTCACCGGGCCGTGAACTCGGCCCTTTCCGTCCTGCCGGGGGCGGGGTAACCTTGACCGCACAGGTCAGGGTGGAGGGTGCGGGATGGAGTGGAAGGGGCGTCGGCAAAGCCAGAACATCGAGGACCGCCGCCGCGTCTCGGCCGGCCGCACTGGGGCCGTGGGGGGCGCGGGGGCGCTGATCGTGGTGCTGATCGCGCTGTTCCTGGGGGTCGATCCCAGCACGCTGCTGGGGCCGGACGGTCCGGGGGCAGGCGGCGGCAGCGCCCCGGCCGAACTGACCGAGGCCGACCAGGCCGCCGGCGAATTCGTCGCCGTGACCCTGGCCGACACCGAGGAAATCTGGGCCCGTGTGTTCCAGGAGCAGCTGGGTCGCCGCTACAGCCCCACCACGCTGGTACTGTTCAAGGAGGCGACCGGATCGGCCTGCGGTGGCGCCTCGCAGGCGACGGGGCCGTTCTACTGCCCGTCCGACAAGAAGATCTACCTCGACACCGCCTTCTTCGCCACGCTGGCCCAGTCGCTGGGCGCGCAGGGCGATTTCGCCGCGGCCTATGTGGTGGCGCATGAGGTCGGCCACCATGTGCAGGACGAACTGGGCATCCTGGCTAAGGCCAACGATGTGCGGGCGCAGGTCTCCGAGGCGGAATCGAACGAGATCAGCGTGCGGATCGAGTTGCAGGCCGATTGCCTGTCGGGGATCTGGGCGCGCGAGGCGGCGCAGGACCTGGGCACCATCGAGCGCGGCGACCTGGAAGAGGCGGTGAACGCCGCCCGCAAGATCGGCGACGACACCTTGCAGCGCAACGCCGGGCAACGGCCGATGCCGCATACCTTCACCCATGGCACCTCGGACCAGCGGTCGCGCTGGTTCATGGTGGGGTTGCAGTCGGGCCAGATGGCGGATTGCGACACCTTCTCGACCGGCGACCTGTGAGCACGTCCTGACGCGGCCCCGCGGCTTGTGCGATTGACGGCGCGGGCCGGGGCGGCTACACCCGCAGCCGATGGCCCGAGTGGCGGAATGGTAGACGCAGCGGATTCAAAATCCGTCGCCGCAAGGCATGTCGGTTCGAGTCCGACCTTGGGCACCATCGCACCCCCCGACAAAGACGAATCGCCCGCGCCTTGATTTGGCCTGATTCGGCTGCAGTTAGGGAAAACAGTCGGTTAATCGGTTCCGATGACGAGGATTTTCGACGATTGGTTCGAAATCCGGAACGTCATTTCGCGGGCCTTGCCCAAATCCTGCCCGAATTGGCCAAAGGGTTAACGCCCTGATCCCACAGGCGGATTGTTCGGTCCGTGGAAACGGTTGGGAATTGGTGCCTGGCCGCTTTGTGCATCAGACCCGTGATTTGTCTGGGGTTCCGGATGTATCGGCCGCTGGCCAGGTTTTTTGCTCCGAAACAATCCCTCGGGTTATCCCCAGATGGCGGCCGCAAAAGGCCCCGAAGCTGCCCCGGTTCGCACCCAGGCCTGCCCGAAAGGCGCCGTTTTTCCCTTTGCGCCGTGGTGAACGAAAGGTATCAACAGGAGGTCTACTGGAAGACGTATGGGCCGTGGGGGCGGTCGTATGTTGGTGACGCATCGCAAGATGCGGATACGGTGACGAGAGTGCTGCCAGCCCGGGGCGACCCGGGCATAAGACCGCCAATTTGGCGGCAGGTTAGTTTTTGGCCTGGCATCCCCCTCATCACAACACCTTCCCGACCGGTCCTTGTGGCGCAGCGGCCTGCCCGTTGCCTGCGGCGTTTTTCATGCCCGGTGGCTTGCGCCCCGGGCCCGAAGGAAACGCGGGGTTTGGCGGTGACGCCGCCGATGGAACGAGGAAACGACGATGCCAGTATTCGCGCTGTACAACTTCAACGACACCACCACGGTTGTCGATGATGCGCCGGTCAACGGGCTCCAGAACGGGCTCTACCTGAACGGCGCCGCGGCGAGCGGGGGCGATCTGGTCCTCGACGGCATCAATGATTTTGCCAAGATCTACCCGTCGTCCGAATTCCAGATGGACCGCGGCACGCTGGAGATCAACTTCACCCCGACCGACACCGGCATGACCGGGCCGCAGACCGTCCTGTCGCGCGACAGCGTGGGCGAGAACCAGGGCAGCTACCGCGTCGAGGTCTATCCCGACGGGTCGGTCCAGATCACCCACGAGACCGAGGGCGGCGCGACCAGCTATTCCACTGGCCCCGGTTTCTATGCGCCCGGCGACACCATCAACCTCAGCTATTCCTGGGACCAGGGCGGCGCCGGCGGCCAGCTGGTGATCGAGAACCAGACCACCGGCAACGACTATACGGCGGACGTGCCGCCCGAACTGACGATGGACATGGCCGACCAGAGCCAGCCCTGGATCGTCGGCGCCGGCCAGGCGAATTCCGACCCGGACGTGCTGAACAACATCGGCGACAACTTCACCGGCACGGTCGAGTTCTTCTCGCTGTCGGACACGGTCGACAACCTTCAGGACCCCGACGCCAACCCCGACGTGGCGGAAACCGACGAGGATACCGCGGTCATCATCGACCCGCTGGCCAACGACACCGATCCGAACGGCGACACGCTGTCGATCCTGGGCGTGCCGACGGCGACCCATGGCACCGTCTCGGTGAACGCCGACGGCACCATTACCTATACGCCGGACGCCAACTACAACGGCCCGGACACCATCACCTATACGGTCACCGATCCCGCCGGGAACACCGCGACTTCGACCGTCGCCGTCACGGTGAACCCGGTGAACGATGCGCCCGAGGCGAACCCAGACACCTCGACCACGGCGATCAACACGCCGGTCACGCTGGCCGTGGTGGGCAACGACAGCGACGTCGATGGCGACACGCTGTCGATCCTGGGCACGCCCACCAGCGCGCAAGGCACGGTGGTGGTGAACGCCGACGGCTCGCTGACCTTCACGCCGAACACCGGGTTCACCGGCACGGCGACGGTGGACTACACCGTGACCGACCCCGAGGGGCTGACCGATACCACGACCTGGACGATCACGGTGGGGGATGGCGGCGCCCGCGACGGCATCGTCAGCGGCACCACCGGCGGCGACCTGATCGACTTTGCCTATGTCGATCCGACCGATGGCGACCGGGTCGACGCCAACGACGCGCTGATCCCGGGCGATGCGCTGAACGACGACCGGATCGAGGCGGGCGAGGGCAATGACACCGTCATTGCGGGCCTGGGCGACGACACCGTGAACGCCGGGACCGGCGACGACTCGGTCAATGGCAACGATGGCAACGACCAGCTGAACGGCGAGGACGGCGACGACAGCATCTATGGCGATGCGGGCGACGACACGGTCGAGGCCGGCACCGGCGACGACGAGGTGGTCGGCGGCCTGGGCAACGACCAGATCGACGGCGGCGCGGGCAATGACAACCTGCAAGGCAACGAGGGTGACGACCTGATCACCGGCGGCGACGGCAACGACACGCTGCTGGGCGGCGACGGCAACGACACGCTGACCTCGGGCCAGGATGGCTCGCCGGACCGCGGCTTCCCGGGGCTGTACCCGGTCGACGCGACCCCCGACGACGACCGCGACAGCCTGGTCGGCGGCGCGGGCGACGACCTGATCCGGTCGGGCGATGATGCCGATACGCTGGAAGGCGGCGCGGGCAACGACCGGCTGGAAGCGGGCTTCGATGACGACACCGTCGATGGCGGCGCGGGCAATGACACCGTCATTGCCGGCGAAGGCAACGACACCGTCGGTGGTGGCGACAATGACGACCTTATGTTTGGCGGCGACGGCCCCGGCGGCACTGACCCGACCGAGATCCCCGATGCGACCGACCCCGATCCCGACAACAACCGCGACAGCCTGTCGGGCGGCGCCGGCAACGACACGATCTACGGCCAGGACGACGACGACACCATCACCGGAGGCTCGGGCAATGATCTGATCTTCGGCGGCATCGACGAGGACCTGATCGACGGCGGCTCGGGCGACGATGACCTGCGCGGTGGCGAAGGCGCCGACACCATCACCGGCGGCGACGGCAACGACACGGTCTTTGGCCAGCAGGACAACGACCTGATCGACACCTCGGGTGGCGACGAGCCGCTGCCGGACGCCGGGTATCCGGGCCTTTACCCGTCGGACACCGATCCGGAGAACGACCGCGACTCGGTCTCGGGTGGTCTGGGCGATGACACCATCACCACGGGCGATGATGCCGACACGATCACCGGCGATGATGGCAACGATGTCATCGACGCCGGAGTGGATGACGACCTGGTCGATGGCGGCCGTGGCAATGACACGATCCTTGGCAGCGAGGGCGATGACACCATCGACGGCGGCAACGGCGACGATCTGATCTATGGCGGACTTGCCGGGATTGTCGATGTCGTGGAACTGCCCGACGCGGTGGACCTGCGGCCCGACAACAACCGCGACAGCATCATCGGCGGCGACGGCAACGACACGATCTATGGTCGCGACGACGACGACACCATCGACGGCGGTGCGGGCAATGACCTGATCGACGGCGGCATCGACGAGGACAGCATCCTTGGCGGCACCGGCAACGACACGGTCCTGGGCAGCCAGGGCGCGGACACGGCGGCGGGCGGCGACGACCGCGACGTGTTCCTGATCGGCACGCAAGAGCAGGGCATCGGCGACAGCATCGACGGCAACGAAGGCGGCGACGACGTCGACACGCTGGACCTGCGCGGGGCCGGGCCGCTGTCGGTGGTCTACGATCCGACCAACCCGGAAAACGGCACCATCACCTTCCGCGATGCCGATGGAAACCCGACCGGCACGCTGGATTTCATCAACATCGAGAACGTGATCCCCTGCTTCACTCCGGGCACCCTGATCGCGACGCCGAAGGGCGAGATGCCGGTGGAATCGCTGCGACCGGGCGACAAGGTGGTGACGCGCGACAACGGCATCCAGGAAATCCGCTGGGTCGGCGAAAAGCCCCTGACCGGCCAGGACCTGCGGCTGAACAGCCACCTGCAGCCCGTGTTCATCAAGCGCGGCGCGCTCGGCAACGGCCTGCCCGAGCAGGACATGATGGTGTCGCCGAACCACCGGCTGCTGGTGGCGAACGACCGCACCCAGCTGTACTTCGACGAACACGAGGTGCTGGTCGCGGCCAAGCATCTGGTCGGCACGAAAGGGGTGCATGCGGTCGAGGCGATCGGGGTGACCTACATCCACTTCATGTTCGACCGCCACGAAGTGGTGCTGTCGAACGGGGCCTGGACCGAAAGCTTCCAGCCCGGCGACTATACGCTGAAAGGGATGGGGAACGCGCAGCGCAGCGAGATCTACGAGCTGTTCCCCGAACTGAAGACGCGCGAGGGCCTGGACGACTATCAGGCCGCCCGCCGCACCCTGAAGAAGCACGAGGCGCGGCTTCTGGTGAAATGAAGGTTATGCAGCGCGGACCGGTGGCGCCCTTCGGGCAGAGCCGGACGCAGTTGAAAGGGCCCCCCACGGGGCCCTTTCGCTTTTTCCCGCGGCCGCACAACCCCTTTGCCCGGCGCGGAAATTCCGCGCCTGCGGGGGGCTGCAGCCGGGATTCCGACACAATTGACACGGCCTGCGCCACCTTTGCCCCGCCGTGCTGCCCCATTGCGGCGCTAGTCCTCGGCGCAGGTGTCTGCCCGTCTTCCGGTGCCCGACTGGGGCCGGGGCCGGGACAGGCCGGTTCGGTCGCAGGAATTGCGACCGCAGTAACGGGCAGGAATTGCGATGGCGACCGCGACCGAGTTGACGATTGATACGGGTGCGACCGCGCTGGACATGGCGCAGACGATCTTTGGCGCCGGCGTGCAGGTGGTCTCGGCCAGCTACACCGGAGACCCCAATGCAGCGGGCATCTATTCGGGCGCGCAGACCACCATCCCGGGCGTTACCACCAGCGACGGCGGGGTGATCCTGTCGACCGGCACGGTCGACACCTTTACCAATTCCGACGGGTCGACCAACACCAACACCGTGGCCGGCGCCGGGACCGACAACGCGGGCGTCGACGGCGACACCGACCTGAACGGCGTCTCGGGGCAGAACACCTTTGACGGCGCGATCCTGACCGCCGAGTTCATCCCCGATGGCGACATGCTGACGATGCAGTTCGTCTTCACGTCCGAGGAATACCCCGAATACGTCAACCTGAACGTCAACGACAGCTTCGGCGTCTGGGTCAACGGCCAGTTCGTCGAGGCGACGATCACCGCCTCCGGCAACATCGCCATCGACACGGTCAACCAGAACCTAAACCAGAACCTCTACCAGACCAACGACGCGGACCAGTTCAACACCGAGATGGACGGCATCACCTATGTGCTGTCGTTCAAGGCGCCGGTGAACCCCGGCGAGGTGAACACGATCAAGATCGGCATCGCCGACGGCGGCGACGCGGTCTACGATTCCAACGTCCTGATCTCGGCCGACAGCATCCAGACGGTGGCGCTGGCCTTCGACGACACGGTGCAGCTGACGGCGAACAGCAGCCGCGTGGTGGACGTGCTGGCGAATGACCGCGACCTTTACGACAGCGGGCTGACGGTGACGCGGATCATGGGCCAGCCGGTGGCGGCGGGCGATACCGTGACGCTGGCCACCGGCGAGCAGGTGACGCTGAACCCGGACGGCACGCTGACGGTGCAGTCGGACGGCGACCTGGGGTCGAACGTGCTGACCTACGAGATCACCGATGGCAACGGCAACACCGACGTCGGCTACCTGACGATCCGCACGGTGGGTGCGGCCGGCGTGGACGGCATCGTCCAGGGCACGGCGGCGGGCGATCTGATCGACACGACGTACACCGGCGACCCCGATGGCGACCTGGTCGACAATTCCGACGCCACCGGCGTCTACGGCACGGCCGGGAACGACGACTACATCCTGGCGGGCGACGGCGACGACACGATCCTGGCGGGCGCGGGCCACGATTTCGTCGCCGCCGAAGAAGGCAACGACAGCGTCGAGGCCGGAACGGGCAACGACACCATCTCGGCCGGGGCGGGCAACGACACGGTCTATGGCGGCAGCGGCGACGACGTGGCCTACCTGGGCGCGGGCGACGACGTCTTCGGCACGTTCAACGCCGATTCCGCGGGCAACGACAGCATCTATGGCGGCTCGGGCGACGACAGCCTGATCGGCGGTGGCCAGGACGACCGGCTTGAGGGCGGCAGCGGCGACGACACCCTGTCGGGCGGCGTCGGCAGCGACTCCCTGCTGGGCGGCGAGGGCAGCGACCATTTCCACATCACCGAGGACCACCAGGGCGACACCATCGACGGCGGCGAAAGCGCCGGCGACCAGGACATGATCTGGTTCGGCACCTATGTCGCGCCCAGCGGGGTCGACGTGGTCTATACCGGCAACGAAACCGGCAGCTACGACTATTTCGGCACCGATGCGGCCGGCACCTTCCAGGCCATCGAGGCGGTGACCCTGACCGACCAGGACGACCGGCTTGACGGCCAGGCCACCGATGCGGGCCTGACCGTCGATGCGGCGGGCGGCAACGACACGGTGACCGGCGGCGCCGGCGCCGACACCATCGCCGGCGGCAGCGGCGCCGACCAGATTGCCGGGCAGGGCGGCGCCGACCAGATCGACGGCGGCGACGGCGACGACATCATCGACGCCGGGACAAGCTATGAGCTTTATCCCGAATACGCCCAGGTCTCGGGCGCCAGCCAGACGCTGACCGGCACCAACGGCAACACC
>JAGPCN010000181.1 GCA_018058035.1 Fuscovulum sp. | reverse complement strand
GACCTGGCCCGACTGCAACGCCGCGGTGCGGGCGGTGTTGTCGTTGATCACCAGGATCTCGACCTCGTCGGCATGGCCGATGCTGCTGTCGAAGTAGTTGGCGAACTTCTTGAAGGTGTGGCGCACGCCGGGTTCGTTGACGACCACCTCATAGGGGCCGGCGCCGATGCCGGCGGCCGGGTTGTCGACGCCGCCGCCGGGCTGGATCATCAGGTGATAGTCGCCCATCAGATAGGGCAGGTCGGCGTTGGCCGCGCCCAGCTTCAGCGTGACCATGTCGCCTTCGGCCTTCATCTCGGTGATGCCCTGAACGATGCCAAGGGCGCCCGACTGGGCCTTTTCGTCGGTGTGCCGCTTCAGCGTCGCGACCACGTCCTCGGCGGTGACGGTGCCGCCGCCGTGATATTCGACACCGGCGCGGATCTTGAACTTCCACTCCGTCGCATCGGGGCTGGACGACACCTCTTCGGCGATCCGCATGTCCAGCGAGCCGTCGGGATTCACGTCGACCAGCATCTCGCCCCAGGTCATGTTCACCTGGAACGGCACCTCGGATGCGGCCAGCGCCGGGTCAAGGCTGTTGGTGGATTCGCCACCCTGCATCCCCACCTTGAGGACGCCACCCTTCTTGGCCTCTTGCGCCGGGGCGGCCTTGGTGAACAGCGCGGTGGCCAGGCCCGCCGACACGCCCAAGGCGGTGGTGCGGCCAACGAATTCGCGCCGGGTCATGCGACCGCGGCGAACATCGGCGATCATGCTGTCAAGCTGCTGCTTGGCGTCGGTCATTCCGTATCTCCCTGATGCGTCCCGGATCGTTGTCCGGGGATTCTTTTGTTGACTTGAGACTCAATAAACCGCGAACCCTTCACCGGGGCAACGCCTTTTCAGCCTGCCCCGCACCGAAACGTCAGACGAAGTGCCGGGGCACCTCGTCATCCCAGAGACGCTCGAAAACCAGCGTCTCGCCCTCCCAGGCTTCCAGCCGCGCCTGCATCCGAAAATGCGTGGCCGAGGCGGTCATCGTGGCCTCGGCCCGCGTGCGCACCGACCAGCCGCCGCGCGACAGGCGCTGCTCCCAGGTGTGGACCGCCCGGGCCGACAGCGGGTCGTCGGGATGGATCTCCCAACGCTCCGACATCGTCTCGCCGGTGCAAAGACCATGGGCCAGGTTCTCGCGGTCGCCCAGGTCGTCCTCGACCACCAAGGCGCAGGTGCCGGCGATCAGGTCCTGTTCGATGAACCGGCGGGTCTGTCCCGCCCGGATCACCCGATGTTTCCAGGGCGCGGCATGTTCGGCGGGCGGCGGCGTCCACTCCGGGGCGTCGGCGCCGTGGTGGACGGGCAGCGCCAGGCTGCCCCCCGTCACCGTCAGCGTGGCAGGGGCCGGCGAGGGCCAGACGAAGGGCCAGTAGCTGGTCGACAGCGCCAGCCGCAGCCGATGCCCGGCGGCAAGGCGGTATCCCATCTGGTCCAGCGCGAAGGCGACCTCGACCCCCTGCCCCGGAACCATCGGCGCCGGATCCTCGCGGCTGGCGCGGTGGCACAGGTTCAGGAAGCCATGCGCGATCCGCACCGAAGAGCCATCGGGCGCCACATCGCACAGCCGCGCCACCACGAAGGCCAGCGGCCGGTCGGACGACAGCCGCAACGTCAGCCCCGCCGCGCCCATCAGCTGCAGGTCCGCCGCCAGCACCTCGCCGTCAAAGCACAGCGACAGCGCATCGTCGCCCGCCTGATCGCCCGGCATCTCGGCGTTCAGGCCCATCGGAAAGAACTCGCCCGCGTTCATCCCCAGATGCTGCGGGGTCGAGACGGCGAGAGCAAACCCTTCGGCATTTTCTGTCTTCAAGTATCCCACGGGGGTCCGGGGGTGTGAAACCCCCGGCTCCGCCGCCAGATGCAGGGTGACCGGCGTCACGCGGGGGCTGGGCCAGACGGCTTCTTCGACCCAATGCCCCGGCCGATGCTTCGGGCTGGCATCCGGCGGGGCGGACTGCAGGATATAGGCGCGATAGGCCGGGTCGGCCTCGGCCCCGTTCTCCACTCCCTTCAGCCAGCGGTCCCACCAGCGGATCGCCATCTGCAGAAAGCCGACCTGCGGCCCCGGCACGGCGGTATGGGGATACTGGTGCACCCAGGGCCCGACCACGCCTTTCACCGGCGCGGGCGCATGTTCGACCATCGCCGCCACGGTGTTCATGTAGTTGTCGGCCCAGCCACCCCAGACCATCGCCGGAACCCGGTTCCGCCCCCAGTCCTCGCCGACCGAGCCGTGTTTCCAATAGGCATCCCGCGCCTGATGCCCGGCCCAGACCGGCGCCATCCAGGGCTGCGCCTCCAGCCGCTTCAGCCAGTCGTCACGCCAGTCGCTGCGCAGCAGCGGGTCGGCGGGGCGGCTGGAATAGGACAGCATCACCGCGCCCCAGCCGAAGTTCTCGCCCAGAAGGCAGCCGCCCTTGAAATGGATGTCGTCGGCAAAGCGGTCGGTGGTCGAGCAGACCGAGACCACGGCCTTCAGCGCCGGATGCCCGTTCCAGGCCGCTTGCAGGCAGTTGAAGCCGCCCCAGCTCTTGCCCATCATCCCCACGCTGCCGCTGCACCAGGGCTGGCGCGACAGCCAGTCGATCACGGCGATGGCGTCGTCCATCTCTTGCTGGCTGTATTCGTCCAGCATCAGACCTTCGCTGTCGCCGTTGCCGCGCATGTCCACCCGCACGCAGGCATAGCCATGCCCGGCGACATAGGGATGCATCATCTCGTCGCGCGGCAGGGTGCCGTCCCGCTTGCGGTAGGGAATGTATTCCAGAACCACTGGCACCGGGTTGGCGGCGGCATCCTCGGGCATCCAGACCCGCGCCGACAGGCGGCAGCCGTCGGGCATCGGAATGCCCATGTCCTCATGTTCGACGATGCGACGCGGGAAGTCGTGGCGTATGGTCATCCGGTCCCCCTTGCCGTCTGCCTTGCGACCATTGGATATTATCCGTCTGTGCAATTCAACCCGAAATCGCCCTGTCACCTGCCGTTTGCGACACTATGGGGCACCGCGGCAAGGCTGTCGGACAAAGGACCCGGCGCCCCCGGCGCCGCTGCGGCAAGGCGCTGTCGCCCGGGGTGCGCCAAGGGGCGCTGACAGCCTTTCGCTGCGCCCCGGCCGGGCCTAGTCTGCACGGGCGCCAGACCCCGGAGGCCCCGATGACGACCCGACCGAACATTTTGATCCTGATGGTGGACCAGCTGACCGGAACGCTGTTTCCAGACGGCCCCGCGGCCTTCCTGCACGTGCCGAACCTGCGCCGGCTTGCTGCGCGCTCGGTCCGGTTTGCCAACAGCTACACCGCCTCGCCACTCTGCGCGCCGGCGCGGGCGTCGTTCATGTCGGGCCAGCTGCCGCGCCGGACCCGCGTCTACGACAACGCGGCCGAGTTCACCTCCGACATCCCGACTTTTGCCCACCACCTGCGCCGTGCCGGCTATCAGACCGCCCTCAGCGGCAAGATGCATTTCGTCGGACCCGACCAGCTGCACGGCTTCGAACAGCGGCTGACCACCGACATCTACCCCGCCGATTTCGGTTGGACCCCGGATTACCGCAAGCCCGGAGAGCGGATCGACTGGTGGTATCACAACATGGGCTCGGTGGTGGGCGCCGGCGTGGCCGAGATCACCAACCAGCTGGAATATGACGACGACGTCGCCTTCCAGGCGGTGCAAAAGGTCTATGACCTGTCGCGCGGGCAGGACACGCGGCCCTGGTGCCTCTGCGCCAGCTTCACCCACCCGCACGATCCCTTCGTGGCGCGGCGCAAGTACTGGGACCTTTACGAGGGCATCCCGGAAC
This sequence comes from Fuscovulum sp., assembly GCA_018058035.1. GTDB lineage: Bacteria > Pseudomonadota > Alphaproteobacteria > Rhodobacterales > Rhodobacteraceae > Pseudogemmobacter. Next base: position 4,979 of record JAGPCN010000181.1, on the reverse strand, counting down.
TTGAGCCGCCCGAGGCCCTGCCCTACGAGGCACAGGACCCGCACGCGAAACGGCTGATGGACGCCTGCGACTGGCGTGGCCTGGATGTGCAGCCCCACCATGTCCGCCGCTCCCGCCAGGGCTACTTCGCCAACATCTCTTACGTCGATGACAAGATCGGCGAGATCCTGGCGGCGCTGGAGGCGACCCGGCAAGAGGCGATCGTCGTCTTCGTCTCGGACCATGGCGAGATGCTGGGGCGGCGCGGGCTGTGGTTCAAGATGAACTTCTACGAAGGCTCGGCCCGCGTGCCGCTGATGATCGCCGCGCCGGGGCTGGCGCCGGGACTGGTCGACGACCCGGTCTCGACGATCGACGTGACGCCGACGCTTTGCGATCTGGCTGGGGTGTCGATGGAAGTGGTGATGCCCTGGACCGATGGGGAATCGTTGGTACCTCTGGCTCGCGGCAAAGCGCGCACGACGCCGGTCGCGATGGAATACGCAGCCGAAGGGTCAATCGCGCCGATGGTGGCGCTGCGGCAGGGGGCATGGAAATACACCCGCTGTGCCGCCGACCCCGAGCAACTGTTCGACGTGGCGAACGACCCCGAGGAACGGATGAACCTGGCCGGCGATGCGCGGGTGGCGCAGGTGCTGGAGCATTTCCGGCAAATGGCCGACCAGCGATGGGACCTGGCGGCCTATGACGCCGAAGTGCGGCAAAGCCAGGCCCGCCGCTGGGTGGTCTACGAGGCGCTGCGCAACGGCGCCTACTTCCCCTGGGATTACCAGCCGCTGCGCGCGGCGAGCGAGCGCTACATGCGCAACCACATGGACCTGAACGTGCTGGAAGAAAGCAAGCGCTTTCCCCGCGGCGAATGAGACGGCGACGGGCGGTGAAGCAATTGCGCGGCTGCCGCCGCAAGCCTTTTTGTTGGGGGCAAGCGCCGCGCGGGATGGCCTGCGTTGCCTGATGAGGGGCGCTGCCCCTCAAACTCCCCGGAGTATTTGCAAAAGAGCAAGCACCAGGGCCGCGGGGCTCCTGCCATTGCTCTTTTGCAAATACTCCCGCCGGAGGCATGCGACACTGGCCGCCGGCGTCCCGGACCGAAGTTTGTCCGTGGCAACGCCACCGAGCGGGGGCTCGATGCCCCCCGAGGCGGCACTGCCTTATCGGGCGTCCTGCATGAGGATCTCGCCCGCCCTCCAGCCGACCAGGATCGAGGGCGCGTTGGTATTGCCGGCGATCAGATTCGGGAAGCTGGAGGCATCGGCGACGCGCAGGCCCTGGATCCCGTGGACGCGCAGGCTCGGGTCGGTGACGCTGGTCGCCGGGTCCGTGCCCATGCGGGCGGTACAGGACGGGTGATAGACGGTGCCCGAGCGCCAGCGGAAATCGTCGATCAGGTCGGCGTCCGATTGCACCTGCGGGCCGGGGCGGAGTTCCTCCTCGACCCAGCGGGCAAAGCTGGGTTGGGCGGCGATGGTGCGCAGGAACTTCACCGCCGCCAGCATCTCGGCCACGTCCTCGGGCGTCGAGAAGGCATTGGCGACGATCTCGGGATGGGCCAGCGGATCGGGCGATTTCAGCCGGACATGGCCGCGGCTGGTGGGGCGGCAGTTCGACAGGCCGATGGAGAGGCCCGGGAACGGGTCGGGCGTCAAGAGCGGGCGTTCTCCGGCCTTCGGCAGCAGGGTCGAGAAGGCCTGGAAGTAGAGCTGCATGTTCGGGCGGTCGAGGTCGGGCCTGGTGCGGAAGAAGCCGCCGCCGTGGTTGATCGACTTGGCCAGGGGGCCACCGCCAAGGGCCAGATACCACAGCCCCATCAGGGCCTTGCCGAACCAGGGCCGCAGGATGTTGTTGTAGGTCGGGACCTTCATCTTCCAGGTGTAGTTGATGCCGTGGTGGTCGTTCATGTGGTTGCCCACATTGGGATTGTCGAGCGCGACCGGCAGGCCCATGGCCTGAAGATGCGCGCCGGGGCCGACGCCCGACAGCATGAGAAGTTGCGGCGAGTTGATCGCGCCGCCGCACAGGATGACCTCGGCCCGGGCGCGCAAGGTTCGGCGCTGGCCGTCGCTCAGATATTCGACGCCGGTGGCGCGGCGCCCGTCCAGGAGGACGCGTGTCACCTGGGCGCCGGTGATCACCGACAGGTTTGGCCGCCGCATCGCCGGGCGCAGGAAGGCGCGTGCGGATGAATTGCGGCGGCGGCCCTTGATCGTCATCTGATAGGTCCCGGCGCCTTCCTGGGCCGCGCCGTTGAAATCCGGGTTGTGGGGGAGGCCGGCCTCGGCGCAGGCGGCGATGTAATCCTCGACCAGCCAGTGCAGGCCTTTGCGGTTGCGGCTGATGAACAGCGGCCCGCCAGTGCCGCGATACGCGTCTGCGCCGGCCTCGTTGTCCTCGATCGCGCGGTAGGCGGGCAGGATGTCGTCCCAGCCCCAGCCGGGGGCGGCGCGGCCCCAGTCGTCGTAGTCGGCGCGGTGGCCGCGGATCCAGACCATGGCATTGATGCTGGAGGATCCGCCCAGGATGCGGCCGCGGGGGATGTGGTCGCGTTGGCCGTTCAGGCCGGGGTCGGGTTCGGCCTGATACATCCAGTTGACGGCGGGGTTGTAGAAGAGCTTGCCGTAGCCGAGCGGCATCTGGACGAAGAAGCGCCGGTCGGTGCCGCCGGCCTCGATCAGGGTGACGCGGTGTTTGCCGTTTTCGGTCAGGCGGTTGGCGAGCGCACAGCCTGCGCTGCCGGCGCCGACGATGATGTAGTCGGTTTCGTCCATGGTCCGGTCCCGGCTGAGCCCGCCGGGGGTTTCACACCCCCGGACCCCCGTGGGATATTTGAGGACAGATGAAGGGGTCTGCGGCGGGGATAGCGGAGGAATCCGCAAGTGCCTTGCCGGAAAGCGACAGAAGGTGTCGGGGATGGAACCGGGGGCCTGGGCCGGGGGGCCGTGGCGTCACTTGCCCTTCCAGACCGGGTCGCGCTTTTCGGCGAAGGCGCGGGCGCCTTCAAGCTGATCCTCGGAGGAATAGAGCCGGTCGACACTGGGCATCTGGCGCTTGGTGATGCGGTTCAGCGCGTCCTGGAAACGCATGTTCTCGGCCTCGCGCACCACTTCCTTGATGGCGGCATAGACAAGGGGGGGGCCGGATTCGAGAAGGCGGGCGAGGGCCCAGGTCTTGTCCATCAGGTCTTCGGGGGCGCAGATGTCCTTGATCAGGCCCCAGCGGTGGGCTTCTTCGGCATCGAACCAACGCCCGGTCAGGAGAAGGTCCATCGCGACGTGGTAGGGGATGCGTTTCGGCAGTTTGATGCTGGCGGCATCGGCCACGGTGCCCGAGCGGATTTCCGGCAGGGCGAAGGTCGCGGTGGTGGAGCAAAGGATCAGGTCGGCTGACAGCGCCAGTTCCAGGCCCCCGCCGCAGCAGATGCCCTGGACGGCGGCGATGACCGGCTTGTTGAGGTTCGGCAGTTCCTGCAAGCCGCCAAAGCCGCCGACGCCATAGTCGCCGTCGACTGCATCGCCCTCGGCGGCGGCCTTCAGGTCCCAGCCGGGGCAGAAGAATTTCTCTCCGGCCGCGCGCAGGATGCAGACGCGCAAGGAGTCGTCATCGCGGAAATCGCGGAAGACAAGGCCCATGACGCGGCTGGTCTTGAGGCTGATGGCATTGGCCTTGGGGGCGTCCAGCGTGACCTCGAGGATCGCGCCTTCGCGGCGGGTCTTCACGGGGCCTTCGGTTCGCATCTGCATCTGGGGCATGTCACACCTTGCGGATCAGGGCATCCACCGCCACCGCGCCAGAGGCCGTGACGAGGACGGGGTTGATTTCGATTTCCTCGAGTCTGGCATCGCCCAGCATCCGCGCGCCCAGCCGTTCGGCAAGGGTGGCGACGGCGGCCATGTCGGCGCGGGGGCGGCCCCGGTAGCCGTCGAGCAGCGGCCAGAGGCGCAGTCGGCGGGCGGCTGTCAGGATATCGGCGGCGGTGGCGGGCAGGACGAGCGTGACGGTATCGGCCAGAACCTCGGCGGTGACGCCGCCCATGCCAAGGGTCAGGGTGACGCCATAGACCGGGTCGCGGCGCAGGCCGATCAGGATCTCGGCGATGGTGCCGGTCACCATTTCCTCGGCCAGGTAGCCGGTGGCGCCGGGCATCTCGGCCTGGCCCGCGAGGGTGGCAAGGTTCAGCCGCACCGCCCCGGCCTCGGTCTTGTGGGCAAAGCCCAGGCCCTTGAGCGCGAAGGGCGGCGTGAGGGCAGAGGTGTCAAGGTCGGCCAGCCGGGCGGCGGTGACGGCGCGCGGGACGGGGATGCCGGCGGCGGAGAGAAGCGCCTTGCCCTCGGCCTCGGAGAGCATGGGCGCGTCGCGCGGGGGGAGTGCTGCGGCGGGCCGCCAGCCGGGGGGGCCGGGCGGCGTTTGCGCGGCCTTGATCGCGGCCAGCGCGGTTTCAAGACCCAGAAGCGCACAGACGCCCTGATCCATCATCGTGGTGACGCGGGTCTCGCCGAAGTTCTCGGCCATCGAGGCGACGGGGAAGGCGATCTTGCCGGTGGCCTTTTGCGCGGCGGTGATGGCATCGAAGGCGGGCTGGTAGCCCGAGGGGTCGCAGCGGTCGGGGCGCGGACTGTCGATGATGTAGAGGCCGGCGTCATAGGCAGAGAGCATGGCGGAGAAGACCTCGGTCGTCTTCGGGCCGTCGCCCCAGATGAAGGTGTGGTAATCCAAGGGGTTGGAGATGGTGGGAATTTCGCCCAGCACGGCGAAGAGCCGGTCGTGGGTGGCCTGCGGCACCGGCGGGAAGTCGATCCCAAAGGGGGCGGCCAGGTCGGCGACCAGCCCCGCCTCTCCGCCCGAGCAGGAGAGCGAACAGATGCGGGTGCCGATCTGCGGCCCGTGGACGTGGAAGATCTTCAGCGTCTCGATCAGTTCCGAAGGGGTGTTGACCTCGGCCACGCCAATCTGGCGCAGGAAGGCGCTGGAAGCAGCGCCGCCGC
>JAGPCN010000180.1 GCA_018058035.1 Fuscovulum sp. | reverse complement strand
CTGGGCAACCCGAAGAACTTTGGCAACCAGTTGAAATACGCCGACAAACGCCAGTCTCCGGTCGCCGTGATCCAGGGCGGCAACGAGGCCGCCGCCGGAACCGTGATCCTGAAGGACCTGGTGCTGGGCGCCAAGATCGCCGAAAGCGCCACGCTGGAAGAATGGAAGGACCGCCCCGCCCAAATGGAAATCAAGCGCGCCGATCTGGTCGCGGCCGTGCGCAAGATGCTGGGCGCATGATCCCCAAGGCCACCATCAGGGCCGAGGCCGAGCGCCTGCACGCGGCCTTCGTGGCGGCCGGCGCCGTGCCGGTCGAGGCCGATATCCTGTTGCCCGCCGAAACCCTGCTGGACCTGTACGGCGAGGACATCCGGGCGCGGGCCTACATCACCGCCGACCCGCTGAACGGCGAGATGATGCTGCGCCCCGATTTCACCGTGCCGGTGGTGCAGGCCCACATGGCGCATGGCGCCGACCCGGCGCGCTATGCCTACATGGGCGAGGTGTTCCGGCGGCAGGAACACCTGGACGGCCGGGCGCGGGAGTACATGCAGGTCGGCTACGAGGTCTTCGACCGCGACGCCCCGGCGGCGGATGCCGAGGTGTTCTCGCTGTTCTCCAGCCTGCTGGCGGGCCTGGACCTGCGCCCCGCCACCGGCGACATCGGCATCCTGATGGCCGCCGTGCGCGGCCTGTCGACGACCGACCGGCGCAAGGCGGCGTTGTTGCGGCATGTCTGGCGGCCGCAGCGGTTCAAGGCGCTGCTCGACCGGTTCGCGGGCCGCGCCCCGGTGCCGGCGGCGCGGGCGGCGCTGTTGCAGCGGCTGGCGGCCGATGCTCCGGCGGCGCTGGTGGCGGCGGCCGGCCCGCTGGTCGGCCTGCGCAGCGCCGAGGATATCGCGGCGCGGGCCGAAGCCCTGTTGCAGGATGCCAAGGCGCCGCCCATCGCCGCGCCCGAGGCGGCGCTGCTGTACGATCTGTTGTCGCTTGAGGCCCCGGCCGGGGCGGCGCTGGCGCATCTGCGCGGCATCGCGCCGATGCTGCCCGCAATCCTTCCTGCGGTGGAGTCCTTTGCCGCCCGGCTGGCCGCGCTGGCCGCGCGCGGCATCGACGTCGCGGCCCTGCCGTTCGAGGCCAGCCACGGCCGCACCACGCTGGAATATTACGACGGCTTCGTCTTTTCCTTCCACGGGCCAGCGGGCCTGCCCCCGGTCGCCAGCGGCGGCCGCTATGACGCGCTGACCGCCGTCCTGGGGGCCGGACGGTCGATCCCGGCGGTGGGCGGCATCATCCGGCCCGGCCTGGTCGCGCGGCTGAGGGGGGCGTGATGCTGAAGCTGGGGGTGCCGTCCAAGGGGCGGCTGATGGAAAAGACCTTTGACTGGTTCGGCGCGCGCGGCGTGACCATGGCCCGGACGGGCAACGAACGCGAATATTCCGGCGCGGTCGATGGCATCGCGGGCGTGGAACTGGTGCTGCTCAGCGCCGGAGAGATCCCGCGCGAACTGGCCTCCGGGCGCATCCACCTGGGCGTCACCGGGTCCGACCTGGTGCGCGACAAGCTGGCCGACTGGCCGGCACAGGTGGTGGACTGGGCGCCGATGGGCTTTGGCCACGCCGACCTGGTGATCGCCGTGCCCGCCGCCTGGATCGACGTCGACACGCTGGACGACCTGGACGCGGCGGCGGCGGCCTTTCGCGCCGCGCATGGCCACCGGCTGCGGATCGCGACCAAGTATCACCGCCTGGTACGCGAGTTCCTGACCGCGAATGGCGTGGCCGATTATGCGCTGGTCGACAGCCAGGGCGCGACCGAAGGCACCGTCAAGAACCTGACCGCCGAGGCCATCGCCGACATCACCAGCACGGGCGAGACGCTGCGGGCGAACCACCTGAAGATGCTGGCCGACGGGCTGATCCACGCCAGCCAGGCAACGCTGTTCGCGGCCCGGGCGGCGGATTGGTCGCCTGCCACGCTGGCCGCGCTGCGGGGGCTGGCGGGGCGACTGGGGCTGCCCGTCCCTTCGCTCATGCCGCCGGTTTCCGGCTGACCAGCGCCACCCCCAGGCCCGCCAGCGCCATGCCGGCCCAGGCCAGGGCCGGCATCGCCTCGCCCAGCATCGGCCAGGCGCACAGGGCTGACAGCGCCGGCACCAGGTAGAACAGCGCCGAGACGCGGCTGACCTCTCCGGCGCGGATCATCGCCAGCAGCAGGCTGAGCGCCAGCAAAGAGTTCGCCAGCACCAGATAAGCCATGGCCCAGAGGAACTCGGGCACCCAGTCGACCGCCAGGCTTTCGGTCAGCAAGGCGGCGGGCAGGCAGAAGGCGGCGCCGACGGCATACTGGATCAGGTTCGCGGCCACCGGATGATGGCTGGCGCCGAACCGCTTTTCGTACAGCGTGCCGGCGGTGATGCCGAACAGCGCCAGCACCGTGCAGGCGATGCCAAAGGCGCTTTCGGCCTGCACCGAAGACCGGCCCAGGATCACCAGCGCCGCCCCCGCCAGCCCCAGGACCAGGCCGATCCAGCCGCGCCGGTCCACCGTCTCGCCCACGATGCGCGGCGCGATCAGGGCGACGAGGATGGGTTGCAGGCAGACCACGATGGCGACGCCACCGGCCGAGACGCCGGACTTGAAGGCGACGTAGCAAAGGCCGAAATAGACGACCTGGATCAGGAACCCCACCACGGCCACGTCCAGAATGCCGCGCGGCGAGGGGAAGCGCGGCCGCACCACCAGCGCCACCGGGATCAGCAGCGCCAGCGCCAGCCCGTAGCGCAGCGCCAGCACGGTCAAGGGCGCGGCATGGGCAACGGCAATCTTGGCGACGGCAAAGCCCGCCGACCACAGGATCAGGAAGATCGCCGGGGCGGCAAGCAGCCAGAGGGGACGGGACGAGGACATGCGCCCTTGTGCCGTGGCAGGGTCGGAAAGGGAAGGGCGCCGAAATCTTCAAAGATTTCGGGCCGGAGCCTTCAAAGGCTCCGACGCGATTTCTTCGAAGAAATCGCTTACCCGTCGATCCGGATGCGTGCGTTCGACGGGTCGAAGGGGCTGTCCTCGACCACCACGGCATCCCATTCCTTCAGCTGCATCTTGACCTTCAGCCTGGTGCCCACCTCGGCCAGGTCGGGGCGGACATAGCCCATGCCGATCTGCTTGCCGAAGGCCACCGACCAGCCGCCCGATGTCAGACGCCCGATCTTTTCGCCGTTCAGCAGCAGCGCCTCTTTCCCCCAGGGATCGGCATCCGCCGGCCCGTCGATCAGTAGCGTGCAGCACTTGGAGCGGATGCCGGTTTCCAGCATCTTGGCCTTGCCCCGGAAGTCCTTGGACAGGTCGACGAACCGGTCCAGGGCCGCTTCCAGCGGGGTCGCGTCGCGGCCCAGTTCGTTGCCGAAGGCACGATAGCTCTTCTCCTGCCGCAGCCAGTTCTGTGCCCGCGCGCCCACGCCCTTCAGGCCATGCTTTTCGCCGACCGACCAGATCAGGTCCCAGAGATAGCGGCCGAACTCGATCGGGTAATGCAGTTCCCAGCCCAGTTCGCCCGTATAGGCCACGCGGACGGCGCGGACCGGGCACATGCCCAGTTCGATGTCGCGGTAGGACAGCCAGGGGAAGCGCTTGTTGCCCAGAACGGTGGCCGGGTCGCGGTCCTTGACGATGTCCTTCAGCAGCGCGCGCGCGTTCGGGCCGGCCAGGGCATAGACGCCCCATTGCGTGGTGACATCGTGGATGTCGATGGCGCCCTTGCCTTCGGCCATCCAGTCGTCGGCGGCCTTCTGCAGGAAGTCGTAGTCATAGGCCGTCCAGGCGCCGGCCGAGATCAGGTAGTATTCATCCTGCTTCAGTCGGACGATGGTGTATTCCGTCCGCGTCGTGCCGTGGTCGGTCAGCGCATAGGTCAGGTTGATCCGGCCCACGTTCGGCAGCTTGTTGCAAGTGAAGTGGTCCAGGAAGGCCGTGGCGCCGGGGCCGCGCACCAGATGCTTGGTGAAGGCGCTGGCGTCGATGATGCCCACGGTGTTGCGGACGGCTTCGGCCTCGGCCTTCGCGTATTGCCACCACTCACCACGGCGGAAGCTGCGCGAGTTGTGGTCGAAGTCGGCCGGCGCGTCCTTCGGGCCATAGTAGTTCGGCCGTTCCCAGCCGTTCACCTGGCCGAACTGCGCGCCCATGTCCTTTTGCCGGTCATAGGCGGGCGCGGTGCGCAGCGGGCGGCAGGCTTCGCGCTCTTCGTCCGGGTGGTGCAGGATGAAGACGTGGTCGTAGCATTCCTCGTTCTTGCGCGCGGCATACTCGGTGGTCATCCAGTTGCCGTAGCGCTTGGGATCCAGCGACGCCATGTCGATCTCGGCCTCGCCCTCGGTCATCAGCTGGGCCAGGTAATGGCCGGTGCCGCCCGCGGCGGTGATGCCAAAGCTGAAGCCTTCGGCCAGCCACATGTTGCGCAGGCCCGGCGCGGGGCCGACCAGCGGGTTGCCATCGGGGGTATAGCAGATCGGACCGTTGAAATCATCCTTCAGGCCCACGGTTTCCGAAGACGGGATCCGGTGGATCATCGACATGTATTCCGCCTCGATCCGCTCCAGATCCAGCGGGAACAGGTCGGCGCGGAAGCTGTCGGGCACGTCATATTCGAACCGCGCCGGGGCGCCCTTTTCGTAGGGGCCCAGGATCCAGCCACCGCGCTCTTCGCGCACGTACCACTTGGCGTCGGCATCGCGCAGGACCGGGTGCTGGGGGTTGGTCTTGCGGTACTCGACCAGCATCGGGTCCGGCTCGGTCACGATGTACTGGTGCTCGACCGGAATCGCCGGGATCTTGATGCCCAGAAGGCGCGCGGTGCGCTGCGCGTGGTTGCCCGTCGCCGTCACCACATGCTCGGCGTGGATTTCATGCTTGTCGTCGCCGGCGACCAGCATGCCGCCCTTTTCTTCCATCCGGGTGACCGAGACGATCCATTCGCTGCCGGTCCAGCGATAGCCGTCGACCTGGATCCGGCGCTCGATCGTCACGCCGCGCTGGCGGGCGCCCTTGGCCATGGCCTGGGTCACGTCGGCCGGGTTGATGTAGCCGTCCTGCGGATGGTACAGCGCGCCGACCAGGTCTTCGGTCCGCACCAGCGGCCAGCGCTCCTTGATCTGCGCGGGCGTCAGGAATTCGTGGTAGACCCCGGCGGTTTCCGCGACCGACGAATACAGCATGTATTCGTCCATGCGTTCCTGCCGCTGCGCCATCCGCAGGTTGCCGACGACATAGAAGCCCGCATCCAGGCCGGTCTCGGCCTCGAGCCCCTTGTAGAAATCCACGCTGTACTTGTGGATGTGGGTCGTGGCGTAGCTCATGTTGAACAGCGGCAGCAGGCCCGCCGCGTGCCAGGTCGAGCCCGAGGTCAGCTCGTCGCGCTCTACCAGCATGGTGTCCCAGCCGGCCTTGGCCAGGTGGTAGGCGATGCCCGTCCCCACCGCACCGCCACCCACCACCAGCGCCTTCACATGCGTCTTCATCGGACCGACTCCCGCGATTGTCTGCGCCCTATCTGCCAGAGCGCGCCGCCGCCGGGCAAGCCGGCCCGACCCTTCGCAGCCGAAAACGACATGCACCCGGCGATACGGGCGTCTTGACCACACCCCCGCCCCGGCCCTAGCTTGCGCCGCCATGGGAATGGCATGGATCCGCTGCTTGGGCGCGCTGGCGCGATGGGTGCTTCTGGTGCCCGTTCTGCTGATGTCGCTGATCCCGGCCGGCGCGATGCCGGGGCATGCCGCCGATGGCACCATCACCCTGGTTCTCTGCACCGCCGACGGCGTGGAAGAGCGGCGGATCGACCTGGCCACCGGCGAACCCGCCGGGGAACCGGCCGACAGCGGGGCCTGCGACTGGGCCTGCGGCCAGTTCGCCCCGGCCCTGGACAACCCGCCCCAGGCGCCGCTGCCGCTGCGCCTGGCGGCCGGCGGACTGGAACCGCCGCCCCTGCGCCTGCTCCTGGCCGAGGCCCGGGCCACCGGCCTGCCCCCTTCCACCGGGCCGCCCCCGGCCGTCTGACGTTTCGCACCCCACGAACCTCAGACAAACCGGAGCTTTCAATGACCGATGCTACCCTCGGGGCCGATGCCCCCGCGGCGCGTTCCGCCGCATCCAAACTGTATTTCCTGGCCTGGCGCTGGCACTTCTATGCCGGTCTCTACGTCATCCCCTTTGTCCTGCTGCTGGCCGTGACCGGAACGATGATGGTCTGGTTCAGCGCCATCGCGCCCGAATACGGCGAAAGGCTGCGGATCGCGGCGGGCGATCCCCTGCCCGTCCAGGCCCAGGCCGAGGCCGCGCTGGTGCCCTATCCCGGCGGCACCGTGACGCAATACATCGCCCCCTGGGGGCCGGAAAACCCCGCCCTGTTCCGGGTGGCGCCCGCGGAGGGCGCGGCGCGGATGCTGGCGGTGAACCCGCAGGACGGCACCATCCTGCGCGACATGGAACATGGCGCCACCTGGGAGGAATGGGCCGATCACCTGCACGGAGAGCTGATGCAGACCGGCGCGGCCAAGGCCTGGGGCGACTTCTTCATCGAGGTCGCCGCCTCGCTGGCGCTGTTGCTGGTGGCGACCGGGCTTTACATGGCCTGGCCGCGCGGACGCGGGCTGCGCGCCATGCTGGTGCCGGACCTGGCGGCCAGCGGGCGGCCGTTCTGGAAATCGCTGCACGGCGTGCTGGGCACCTGGCTCAGCCTGGTGCTGGTGTTCTTCCTGATCTCGGGTCTGTCCTGGGCGGGCATCTGGGGCGGCAAGTTCGTGCAGGCCTGGAGCACCTTTCCGGCGGAAAAATGGGACAACGTGCCGCTGTCCGACGCCACCCATGCCGGGATGAACCACACCGCCGCCGAAGAGGTGCCCTGGGCGCTGGAACAGACGCCGATGCCGGAATCGGGCTCGGACGCGGGCGTGACGGGGGTGCCGCAGGGCCAGCCGGTGACGCTGCAGACCGTGGCGGCGCTGGCGCGGACACTGGGGTTCGACGGGCGGTTCCAGCTGGCGGTGCCGGCGGATGACTCAGGTGTCTGGACGATCAGCCGCGACAGCATGAGCTGGGACAGCACCGACCCGACCAGCGACCGCACCGTGCATGTCGACCAGTACTCGGGCCGCATCCTGGCCGATGTCGGCTTTGCCGATTACAGCGTCTACGGCAAGGCGATGGCGGTGGGCATCCCGCTGCACATGGGCCTGATGGGCACCTGGAACGCGGTGCTGAACATCGCGCTCTGCCTGCTGCTGATCACCCTGGCGCTCAGTTCCGTGGTGCTGTGGTGGAAGCGGCGGCCCGCCGGAGCGGCGCGGCTGGCCGCCCCGCCGCGCCCCGACGAGGTGCCCTATGCCAAGGGCGCGATCCTGATCACGCTGGCGATGGCGCTGGCCTTCCCGGTGCTGGGGCTGACGCTCTTGGCGGTGATCCTGTTCGACCTTGTGATCCTGTCACCGATCCCGGCGCTAAAGCGGGCGCTGTCCTGAGGTTTGTGGCGTAACCAGTGCGGCGCGGAGGGCCCAGCCTTCCGCGCCTTTTTTCGGCGCCTCAGTCCCCGGTCGCGCCGGCTTGCCCGCCGCAGACCTTGCGGCCGCCCTCTTGCGTGCAGCCGCTGTCGGCCAGGCCGCCGCCGGCCGCCTTGCGGTCCTTGGCGGCGACACTGCCTTCGGCAGCACCCTTGCGGATCACCACGCCAGTTTCGGCATCGGTCTCGATGCCCTGCTTGCGGTCGGCCTTGGCCTGGGCTTCGGCGGCGCGGGCGGCCTCTTCCTCGGCGGCGCGGGCAGCGCGGTCACCGGCCAGGCGCAGGGCTTCGGCATCGCGGGCGGCCTCCCACCGGGCGCGGTCCTCGGCCGCCAGCGCCGAGGCCAGCACGATCACCGGAACCTCGCCCATCCCGGCGACCTGCTCGATCACCTGGCCGTTCAGCGCCGGCACATGCAACGTCTGGAAGAACGGCAGCAGGTCCTCGTCGGTCATCGGCGTGCTGGCCAGCACCCGGACCCAGACCTGAGCCGACAGGTTGCCCTCGAAGTAGCGCAGGCCATAGCCTTCGGGCAGGTCCTTTTCCACGAATTCCATCCCGCGCACGGTCAGGAAGCGGCGCGCGCCGTCGCCCAGGCTGCCCATCTGCAATTCCATCTTCAGCTGCATCGCGGCAAAGCTGGTAAAGATGAAATCGGGATAGCGCATCACCTCGAACACCACGGTCCGTGCGCCGTTGCGATAGGTCAGCCGGGCGTCGCGGATGCCGTTGCCCTCGCGCCCGGCGGCGATGGCGCGCACTTCGGCCAGCCGCTTCATCCCGGCTTCGGTCTCGGCCATGGCGGGCACCAGGGCGTCCAGGTCGGCCGGTTCGGTGGGCTGAACGGTCCAGCCCGGCGGCGGCGCCGGCAGCATCGCGGCCAGCTCTTGCGGCATGTCCCCTGCGTCGCCCGCCGACAGCGCATCGGCCAGCGACAGCCAGCCCGACAGGTATTCGGTGACGCTGACCCCGTCGCCCTCACCGCCGCGCGCCATGCGGTTCACGTTCCAGTAATCGAAGGCAAGATATGCCCCCAGCCCGAAGACCGGAAGGATCAGACTCATCAGCCAGATGCCGGCCCTGTACATGGCCTTGCCCCCCTGAACGCACCACATCGCGCGGGATGATGCGCGGCAAATGGGGCGGGCGTCGGGCGGCGTCGGGGCATTCCGCGGTCAGTGCGGCCGCATCCGCCCGAACAGCGCCGCCAGAACGAAGGCCACGGTCGCCGCGACGATGATCGACGGCCCGGCGGGGGTGTCTTGCCACAGCGACAGCTGCAACCCCGCCAGCGCCGCCGCCGCCCC
>JAGPCN010000179.1 GCA_018058035.1 Fuscovulum sp. | reverse complement strand
GCCTAGCGCCCACCCGTCGGCCCGGGCAAGCCCCGCGGCGCAGGCTAGCCCGGGCTTGGTTAACCAATCCCCAACGGCGGCCGGAAATCTTGCCCCACCCAAAGTTCACGCAAGACATCAGGATTCCGCCACAACCATCTGATTATAATATAATTTCACGTAATCTCAAAAACTCCGGCCGTCCCTTCCCCCCGCGCATCGCTTGCGCCGGCGCCCCGCGCCGCATATGGGGGCCGCGATTCCCCCGCATGCGAGGCTGCCAATGATCCCGCGCTATTCCCGCCCCGAAATGGTGGCGAACTGGTCCCCCGAGACCCGGTTCCGCATCTGGTTCGAGATCGAGGCCCATGCCTGCGATGCCCAGGCCGATCTGGGCGTGATCCCCAAGGCGAACGCCGAAGCGGTCTGGCGGGCCAAGGACGTGCAATTCAACGTCGCCCGCATCGACGAGATCGAGGCGGTGACCAAGCATGACGTGATCGCCTTCCTGACCCATCTGGCCGAGATCATCGGCCATGACGAGGCGCGCTTTGTTCATCAGGGCATGACCAGCAGCGACGTGCTGGACACCACTCTGAACATCCAGCTGGTGCGCGCCGCCGACCTGTTGCTGGCGGGCCTCGACCGGGTGCTGGCGGCGCTGAAGGCCCGCGCCTTCGAACACAAGGACACCCTGCGAATCGGCCGCAGCCACGGCATCCATGCTGAACCCACGACCATGGGCCTGACCTTCGCCCGCTTCTACGCCGAGATGAAGCGAAACCGCGAACGCCTTGAAAACGCACGGAAAGAAGTGGCGACCGGGGCGATCTCGGGCGCCGTTGGCACCTTCGCCAACATCGACCCGCGGGTCGAGGAACACGTCTGCAAGATGCTGGGCCTGGCGCCAGAGCCGATCAGCACCCAGGTGATCCCGCGCGACCGCCACGCGATGTTCTTTGCCACCCTGGGCGTGATCGCGTCCAGCATCGAGAACGTCGCCATCGAGATCCGCCACATGCAGCGGACCGAGGTGCTGGAGGCCGAGGAGTTCTTCAGCCCCGGCCAGAAGGGCAGCAGCGCGATGCCGCACAAGCGCAACCCCGTGCTGACCGAAAACCTGACCGGCCTGGCCCGGCTGGTCCGCATGGCCGTGGTGCCGGCGATGGAGAACGTGGCGCTGTGGCATGAACGCGACATCAGCCATTCATCGGTGGAACGGATGATCGGCCCCGACGCCACCATCACGCTGGATTTCGCCCTGCACCGTCTGGCGGGCGTCATTGAAAAGCTGGTGATCTACCCCGAGAACATGTTGAAGAACCTCAACAAGTTCAAGGGCCTGGTGATGAGCCAACGGGTCCTTCTGGCACTGACCCAGGCCGGCGTCAGCCGTGAAGACGCCTATCGGCTGGTCCAGCGCAACGCCATGAAGGTCTGGGAGAAGGGCGCCGACTTCAAGACCGAGCTTCTGGCCGACCCCGAGGTCACGGCCGCCCTGTCCCCGGCCGAGATCGAGGAAAAGTTCGACCTCGGCTACCACACCAGGCACGTCGACACGATCTTTTCCCGCGTCTTCGGCTGAGCTGTTCCCACGGGAACCGCCCCTGCCCGGATTTCGTGCGATCAACGACCCTGCAAGCCGCGGCTTGCGGGGTTTTCCCCCGTTCACCGCAAAGCTGCATTTGACCGGCACGATTTCGTGCTATCCTTTCACCCGACAGGGAGTTCATGCCATGCGCCTTCTCTCCGCTCTTCTGATCGCCGCCCTGCCCGCCGTGGCCTTTGCCGCCGGCTCGGACGACAGCGAACCGCCGCAGCCGACCGCCACCACGACCGAATGCACCAACGGCCAGGTCTTTGACGACACGACGAAAAAGTGCATCGACCCGACCTCGGGCAGCCTGACCGACGACACCCGCTTCAAGGCGGTGCGCGAACTGGCCTGGGCCGGCCGCTATGACGATGCGATGACCGTGCTGTCGGCGATGACCGAAGGCGAGACCGACCGGGTGATGACCTACCAGGGCTTCATCCTGCGCAAGTCGGGCCACATCGAAGCGGGCATCCAGGCCTACGAGGCCGCGCTGGCGCTGAACCCGGGCAACATCCTGACCCACAGCTATTATGGCCAGCTGCTGGTCGAGATGAACGAGATCGACGCGGCGCGCAGCCATCTGGCGGCGATCCGCGACCACGGCGGCACCGGCACCTGGGCCGAGATCGCCCTGGCCCAGGCGATCGAGACCGGATTGACCTACAGCTTCTGACACAAAAGGAAAGGACGCAGGATGAAGACGACCGGAACCCTCGCCGCCCTTGCCCTTGTGCTGCTGCCGAACCTGGCCGCGGCGCAGGGCTGCCATGACCGCCGTCCCGACCAGACCGCGATGAGCTGCGGCCAGGGCTATGTCTGGGACGAGACCAAGGGCACCTGCGTCCTGCAACCTTCCAGCTGATCTTCGATCCGACCGGGGATTTGGCAAAGCCTTGTTAAGCCTGTCCTGCGAACCTGCCGTCACAGGCAGATTCGGAGGACAGGATGCCGGACGAAAGCCACGCCCTGGCGCGGATCACGCCCGTGCAGCGGATGATGACGCTGGCCGGCGACCAGCCGCGCCCGCGGCCGGTGCTGAGCGCGCGGGAAAAGGCGGCGATCATCGTGCGCTACCTTTTGGCCGAGGGCGCCTCGATTCCGCTGGCGCAACTGCCCGATCACATGCAGGCCGCCCTGGCCGAGCAGATGGGGGCGATGCGCCTGGTCGACCGGCAGACGCTGGACAGCGTGGTCGCCGAATTCATGTCCGAACTGGAATCGGTCGGCCTTGCCTTCCCCGGCGGGATCGAGGGGGCGCTGTCGGTGATGGATGGCCATATCTCGCAATCGGCGGCCAGCCGGCTGCGGCGCAAGGCCGGTGTCGGGTCGAAGACCGACCCCTGGGATCGGCTGGTGGCCCTGCCGCCCGCACAGCTGCTGCCGGTGCTGGAAGAGGAATCGGTCGAGGTGGCGGCGGTGATCCTGTCCAAGCTGCCGGTTCCCAAGGCGGCCGACCTTCTGGGCAAGCTGCCCGGCGAAAAGGCCCGCCGCATCGCCTTTGCCGTCTCGCTGACCGGCAACATCGACCCCGAGACGGTGCGCCGCATCGGCGCCGCCATCCTGATGCAGATCGACAGCCAGCCGCCCAAGGCCTTTGACACCGGGCCGGTGGAACGGGTGGGGGCGATCCTGAACGTCTCGCCCGCCATCACGCGCGAGGATGTGCTGCAGGGCCTGCAGAGCGAAGACGCCGAATTCGCCGAAAAGGTGCGCAAGGCGATCTTCACCTATGTCCACATCGCCAGCCGCATCCAGCCGCGCGACGTGCCGAAGATCCTGCGCATCGTCGACCAGGCGGTGGTCATCACCGCCATGGCCTACAGCCAGGGCAAGCCCGAGTTCGAGGAGACGACCGAGTTCATCCTGGCAAACATCTCGCAACGCATGGCGCAGGGCCTGCGCGAGGAAATGGCGCAGCGCGGCAAGGTCAAGGACAAGGACGGCGAAGAGGCGATGAACGTCATCATCGGCGCCATCCGCGAGTTGGAGGCCTCGGGCGAGCTGGTGATGATCCAGCCCGAAGAAGGATGATCCCCGCCCCCGCGGCCCCCTCGCCCCTTGTGTCCGCCCTCGCCCGCCCTTAGGGTCCGCCGCCATGTCAGGCGGGACCGCACCGACCCGAGGCATCCTTCTGATGATCCTCGCCATCCTGCTCTTCACCGCGATGGACGCCGCGGCGAAGGGGCTGATCGCCCGCTATCCGGCGCCGCAGGTGGTCTGGGTGCGCTTTGCCGGCCAGATGGTCATCGTGGTCCTGCTCTTGGGCCCAAGGCTGGGCGCGGCGTTGCGCACCCGCTTTCCGGTGCTGCATTTCTGGCGCTCGGCCTTCCAGTTCGGCGCGACCACCTGCTTCTTCCTGTCGCTGCCCCATATCGGCCTGGCCGAGGCGACCGCGCTGACCGACATCAACCCCGTGCTGATCACCCTGGGCGCGGCGCTGTTCCTGGGCGAACGGCTGGGGCCGCGGCGCATCGCCGGCGTGATCGTGGCGCTGATCGGTGCGCTGATCGTGATCCGCCCCGGCGCGGGCGTGTTCAGCTGGTGGGCGCTGCTGCCGCTCTGCGCGGCGCTCAGCTACACCGGCAACGCGCTGTTGACGCGCAAGATCGGCGCACAGGAAAGCCCCTGGGCCTCGATGATCTATGCCGCGCTCTTTGGCACGCTGGTTGCCGGGGCGGTGCTGCCGTCGGTCTGGCAGCCGGTCGATCCGGCCGACTGGTGGCGCTTTGCGCTGATCGGCTGCCTGGGCAGCGGGGCGCAGCTTTGCATCATCCGCAGCTTCTCGATGACCGAGGCGGCGATCGTCGCCCCCTTTGCCTATCTGGGCATCGTCTTTGCCACCGTCTGGGGCGTGGTGCTTTTCGACCAGTGGCCCGACCGCTGGACGGTGATCGGCGCGCTTGTGATCGTGGGGGCGGGTCTCTATGTCTGGCACCGCGAAACCATGGCGGCGCGGGCCGCGCAAAGCTGATGGCCGACGATCCCCTGCCCTTCAATCTTCGCCACTGGCTGCAGGACCGCGCGCTGCGCGGGCTGATCGGGGCGTTGATGCTGTTGCCCTACCGCTGGCGCGTGCCGCTGTGCGGCTGGGCGGTCAGCCGGATCGTGGCACCCGTCGCGGGCTATCGCGCCCGCATCCGCGACAACCTGGCCCATGTGCTGCCCGACCTGCCGCGCGCCGCGGTGGACCGCATCGTGCGCGCCGTGCCCGACAACGTCGGCCGCACCGTGATCGAGATCTATTCAGGGGCCGAGTTCATCGCCCATGCCGTCACCCACCCTCTGACCGGGGCCGGAGTTCAGGCCCTGGAGGACGCGCACCGCCAGGGGCGCCCGGTGATCCTGGTGACCGGGCATTTCGGCAATTACGACGCCAGCCGCGCCGCGCTGATCGCGCGCGGCTACCGGGTCGGGGCGCTGTACATGCCGATGGCGAACGGCTACTTCAACCGCCATTACGAACGCGCCATCGGCGCCATCGGGCGGCCCTTGTTCCCGCGCGGCAAGAAGGGCCTGGGAGAGATGGTGCGCCACCTGCGCTCCGGCGGGATGCTGGGCATGCTGATCGACCAGCACATGGGCCATGGCGCCCCGCTGTCCTTCTTTGGCAAGACGGCGCTGACGGCGCTTTCGGCGGCGGACCTGGCGCTGAAATACGACGCCCTTCTGGTGCCGACCTACGGCATTCGCGGACCCGATGGCCTGTCTTTCACCATCGTGGTCGAACCGCCGATCCCGACCGGCACGCCCGAGGCGATGACCCAGGCGCTGAACGACAGCCTCGAGGCGCTGGTGCGCCGCCACATGGACCAGTGGTTCTGGATTCACCGGCGCTGGAAGGGCGGCCAGCGGCTGGCCGCGCTGCCGGTCGCCGAAGAGTCCTAGTCCGACCGCGCCGCCGCCAGGATCGCGGCGGGCCCCTGTTCCTGCAGGATCACCACCGCCGGGTCCGCCCCCGGCGCCGGTGCCGCCAGCTCCAGCGGCGCGGTGCCCGGCCAGTCGCCCAGCGATTCCCAGCTGGTGACGATGTTGCGATAGGTCACCACCTTGCCCGCGTTCTCGCCCCGTTCGATCGCCACGGTCTCTTCGGGCCGGTAGCGCACCAGTTGCACCCGCACCGGCGCGGTCAGCGGCGGGTCGGCCTCGGCCCGGATCAGCAGGCTGTCGCCCTGGCGTTCCACCACCAGCGTCACCGGGCTGGTTCCGGCCAGCCGCTCGGCGATGAAGGCCGTGACTTCGTCGGGCACGTGGCCCTCGACCCGGTCCACGCCCGAGACGATCATCTGCGGTGTGTAGATCGTGCGCGAGCCGATGGCGCGGGCATAGGATTTCTGCCGTTCGGTGAACTTGGGCTGGGCGAAGGTGTCTTCCCAGCCGATATAATCCCAGTAGTCGACATGCAGCGCCAGCGGAATCACCCGCGGGTCCTCGGCCAGGGTTTCCAGAAAGGCATCGGCCGAGGGGCAGCTGGAGCAGCCCTGCGAGGTGAAAAGTTCGACCACCACCACCCGTTCAGCTTGCGCAGCAGGTGAGCAAGCCATCCAAAGGCCGCAGGCGGCGCCGACGATCTGTCGCATCATCCAGGTCCGGTCGTTGATCCCCTGTCCCGCTTATAGGAAGGCCAGGCGCCCCCGGCCAATCAAGGTTTTGCGAGTGTTCGCAAAACCCGGCCGCGCGTGATGCTTCGGCCACCTTCGACCCGCGCCACGAAGGCTCTGGCGTTTCGGCATACAATTGCATACAATTCGCCGCGACGCAGATGATTCCCTTGCGCGACAGCCCCGGTTTGGGCATCTGTCGCGCCAGCGCCAGCCAGTTGAAGGAGGCCCGCATGACCGTCACCGTCGGACACGACAGCATGAAAACCCGCAAGACGCTGACTGCGGGCGGCTCGACCGTTTCCTATTTCTCGATCCCGGCGGCGCAGGCCGCGGGCCTGGGCGACTTTGCCCGCCTTCCGGCCAGCCTGAAGGTGGTGCTGGAAAACATGCTCCGGTTCGAGGACGGCAAGACCGTCACGGTGGATGACATCCGCGCCTTCTCGGACTGGGGCAAGAAGGGCGGACAGAACCCGATCGAGATCGCCTATCGCCCCGCCCGGGTGCTGATGCAGGACTTCACCGGCGTCCCCGCCGTCGTGGACCTGGCCGCGATGCGCGACGGGATCAAGGGCCTGAAGGGCTCGGCCGCGAAAATCAACCCGCTGGTCCCGGTGGACCTGGTCATCGACCACTCGGTGATGATCGACGAATTCGGCCACCCCCGCGCCTTCCAGATGAACGTGGACCGCGAATATGAGCGGAACATGGAACGCTACGTCTTCCTGAAATGGGGGCAAAAGGCGTTCAACAACTTCCGCGTCGTGCCCCCCGGCACCGGCATCTGCCACCAGGTCAACCTGGAATACCTGGCCCAGACCGTCTGGACCGACACCGACCAGAACGGCCAGCCCGTCGCCTACCCCGACACCCTCGTCGGCACCGACAGCCACACCACCATGGTCAACGGCCTTGCCGTCCTCGGCTGGGGCGTCGGCGGGATCGAGGCCGAGGCGGCGATGCTGGGCCAGCCCGTGTCGATGCTGATCCCCGAGGTCGTGGGCTTCAAGCTGACCGGCGCCATGCGCGAAGGCACCACCGCCACGGACCTGGTGCTGAAGGTCGTGCAGATGCTGCGCAAGCACGGCGTGGTGAACAAGTTCGTGGAATTCTACGGCGAAGGGCTGGACCACCTGCCGCTCGCCGACCGCGCCACCATCGCCAACATGGCCCCCGAATATGGCGCCACCTGCGGCTTCTTCCCGATCGACGACGAGACCCTGCGCTACATGCACATGACCGGCCGGGATGAGGGCCGCATCGCGCTGGTCGAGGCCTATGCCAAGGCCAACGGCATGTGGCGCGGCGCCGACTACAACCCGATCTACACCTCGACCCTGCACCTCGACATGGGCGAGATCGTCCCCGCCATCTCCGGCCCGAAGCGCCCGCAGGATTACCTGCCGCTGACGGACGCCAAGGCCTCTTTCGCCAAGGAGATGGACACCAGCTTCAAGCGCCCGCAAGGCGTTGAAGTGGCCGTCGAGGGCGAAGGGTACAAGCTGTCGTCGGGCAAGGTGGTTATCGCCTCGATCACCTCCTGCACCAACACCTCGAACCCCTATGTGCTGATCGGCGCAGGGTTGGTGGCGCGGAAGGCCCGCGCCTTGGGCCTGAACCGCAAGCCCTGGGTGAAGACCTCGCTCGCCCCCGGGTCGCAGGTCGTCAGCGAGTACCTGAACGCCGCAGGCCTGCAGGAAGACCTCGACGCCGTGGGCTTCAACCTGGTGGGCTACGGCTGCACCACCTGCATCGGCAACTCCGGCCCCCTGCAGCCGGAGATTTCCAAGGCGATCAACGAAGGTGACCTTGTCGCCGCTGCGGTCCTCTCGGGCAACCGCAACTTCGAGGGCCGGATCTCGCCGGACGTCCGCGCGAACTACCTCGCCTCGCCCCCGCTGGTGGTCGCCTATGCTCTGGCCGGTGACATGAACATCGACCTGACCACCGAACCGCTCGGCACCGGGTCGAACGGCAAGCCGGTCTACCTGAAAGACATCTGGCCCACGAACAAGGAAATCGCCGACATCGTCCATGCGGTGGTCACGCGGTCGGCCTTCCAGGCGAAATACGCCGACGTCTTCAAGGGCGATGCGAAGTGGCAGGCCGTGCAGATCACCGACAGCGAGACCTACGACTGGCCGCCGACCAGCACCTACATCCAGAACCCGCCCTATTTCCGGGGCATGTCGGCCAAGCCGGGCGTCATCAAGAACATCACCGGCGCGCGGGTGCTGGCGCTCTTGGGCGACATGATCACCACCGACCACATCAGCCCGGCCGGTTCGTTCAAAGCTTCAACTCCGGCCGGCAAGTATCTGACGGAACGTGGTGTTCCGGTGTCCGAGTTCAACTCCTATGGCGCCCGCCGCGGCAACCATGAGGTGATGATGCGCGGCACCTTCGCCAATATCCGCATCAAGAACGAGATGCTGGATGGGGTCGAGGGCGGCTACACCAAGGGGCCGGACGGCGCGCAGACCTCGATATACGACGCCTCGATGGCCTACCAGGCGCAAGGCACGCCGCTGGTGATCTTCGGCGGCATCGAATACGGCGCCGGGTCGTCGCGCGACTGGGCGGCGAAGGGCACGGCCCTTCTGGGCGTCAAGGCCGTCATCGCCGAATCGTTCGAGCGTATCCACCGGTCGAACCTGGTCGGCATGGGCGTCATCCCGTTCGAGTTCACCGGCGGCGACACCCGCAAGACCC
>JAGPCN010000390.1 GCA_018058035.1 Fuscovulum sp. | reverse complement strand
GAATCCCTCCGGGCCTACCATGCCATCGGAGGACGCGGATGCAGCCGGATCGGATCGGGGATGTGTCGTTCTGGTATGCCGACATCGGCCTGCCGGACCGCCGCGCGGCGCTGGACGGCGACGCCACGGCCGATGTGTGCATCATCGGCGCGGGCTATACCGGGCTGTGGACGGCCTGGTATCTGAAGCAGGCGAACCCCGGCCTGCAAGTGATCGTGCTGGAAAAGGAATTCGCGGGCTTCGGGGCCTCGGGGCGCAATGGCGGCTGGCTGACCGGGGGCTTTGCCTGGAACCACGCGCGCTATCTGGCGCGCTCGGACGAGGCCGGCGTACGCGCCATGGTCGAGGCGATGAACGGCACCGTGGACGAGGTCATCCGGGTGGCCGAGGCGCAGGGCATCGACGCCGACATCCGCCGCACGGATGAGGTGATGGTGGCGGTGAACCCGGCGCAGCAGCAGCGCATGCTGGCCGAGGTGGCGCAGCGCCGCGCCTGGGGCGAAGAGGACCGGGTGTTTGCCATCGGCCAGGCCGAAACCCTTGACCGGGTTCGCATTCCCGGCGCCCTGGGGGCGATGGTGGTGACCAATGTCGCCCGCGTGCAGCCGGCCAAGCTGGTGCGCGGGCTGGCCGCGGCGGTGGAACGCGCCGGGGTGCGGATCTGCGAGGGGACCACGGTGACCGCGCTGGAGAAAGGCCGCGTCACCACCGACCGCGGCGTCGTGCGCGCGCCGATCATCCTGCGTTGCACCGAGGGCTTCACCGCCGGCCTTCCTGGCTTGCGGCGGGATTGGCTGCCGTTGAACAGCGCGCAGATCGCGACCGAGCCGCTGCCACCCGAGGTCTGGACGAAGATCGGCTGGGAAGGCCATGAGATCCTGGGCGATTTCGCCAATGCCTATTGCTACTGCCAGCGCACCCGCGAAGGGCGCATCACGGTCGGCGCGCGCGGCGTGCCCTATCGCTTTGGGTCCAGCCTGGATACCAACGGCGCCCCGGATGCCGAAACCATCCGGCGGCTGACCGAGATCCTGCACCGGCATTTCCCGGCCGCGCGTCCCTATCGCATCGCGCATGCCTGGTGCGGCGTTCTGGGCGTGCCGCGCGACTGGTGCGCCACCGTCGGGCTGGACCGCGACACCGGCATCGGCTGGGCGGGCGGTTATGTCGGGGTTGGCGTGTCGACCAGCAACCTGGCCGGTCGGACCTTGGCCGACCTGGCCCTGGGGCGGCAGACCGGGCTGACCGGCCTGCCCTGGGTCGGAAAGACCGTAAGGCCCTGGGAACCCGAGCCTTTCCGCTGGCTGGGGGTGCATGGCATGTATGCGCTTCTGAACGCCGCCGACCGGGCCGAGGCCCGCCCAGGCGCCGGGGAGTCGCGGCTGGCCTCCTTGGGCAACTGGCTGACCGGCCGGCACTGAGCCGGGCTGCGAATCACCCCGCCGTTAGCGCCAACAGGCCGGGCTTGCCCTTGGCCATCGGCGCGGGCATGATCGCCGGGACGGGGCCGCAAAGAGCCCGGGGGGTTGGACCATGACATTCACGCGCCGGGGGCTGATCGCCCTGTCGCTGGCCCTGTTGCCCGTGCCGGGCCGGGCCGAAACCCCGCCCGACCTGCGGGCCGAGGTGCTGCATGGCTGGTATCGCCTGGTGCTGGAACTGGTGCGCCATACCGCGACCTACAGCCCGCCGGTCGCCAGCCGCGCCTTTGCCTATGTCGGCGTGATCGCCCACGAGGCACAGGTCGGGCTGGTTCCTGGGTCGGTGACGCTGGCAGGGCAGTTGAACGGGCTGGCGGCGCTGCCCGCCCCGGCCCCGGGGCTGGATGCCGCGACGGTGCTGAACGCAGCCCTTGAGCGGGCGATGGCGGATTTCTTCGACAACACCGGCCCGATGGGGCAGCGCGCGATGGCGGCGATGACCCGTGACATGGGCGCGAAGGTGGCCGAGGGGTTGGCGCCCGAGGCGGTAGCGGCAGCGCGAGCGCATGGGCTGGCGGTGGCGGCGCATGTCTTTGCCTGGTCGCTGGGAGATGGCGGCGCGGTGGTCGAGAACATGGGCTTTCCGATGCAATACCACGGGCCGGAGGGACCGGAATTCTGGGTTCCCACCAACACCCAGGCGTTGCAGCAGGCGCCGCTGTTGCCCGGTTGGGGCGGCAACCGTCCCTTTGCGGTGCCGGTGGGGCAGATGTGCAAGGCCCCGGCCCCGCCCGCCTTCAGCACCGCGCCGGGATCGGCCTTCCATGACGGCGCGATGGAGGTCTATCTCACCTCGCAGACGCTGACCGACGACCAGATCCGGATCGCGCGGTTCTGGTCCGACGACCCGATGCTGTCGCCCACGCCGCCGGGACATTGGGTGTCGATCGTCTGCCAGATCGCCACGCGCGACCGGATGCCGGCCGAGCGGATGGCGGCGGCGCTGGCGGTGGTGGGGGTGGCGGTGGCCGATGCCTTCATCGGCTGCTGGCAGGAGAAATTCACCCATAACGTGATCCGCCCCGTCACCTATATCAAGCGCCACATCGACCCCAAGTGGGAACCCCTGCTGATCACCCCGCCCTTCCCCGAATAC
>JAGPCN010000389.1 GCA_018058035.1 Fuscovulum sp. | reverse complement strand
GCGCACCGGCCGCAACAGCGCCACCTTGCGGTAGATCGCCAGGTAGACCAGCGACACGCAAAGGATCGACGCCAGGGTGGAGGGCGTGCTGTCATAGCTCAGGACCATCAGGCCCGAGGACAAGAGCGGCAGTCCCATCAGCATCAGCCCGGTCAGCGAATTGCGCAGTTGCGGCACGCCCAGGATTTGCGCCAGCCGCTTTGCCCGGCTGCGGTAGACCAGGCTGTGCAGGTGCAGGCGGTCGGCCTGGCCCGGATGGGTGCCTTCGCGGCGCAGGCGGCGGTGGATCGACACCATCGTCTCGGTCACCGGATAGGATAGCGCCAGAAGGCCGATCAGCGGCGAAAGCTCTGGGTTGCGCTCGGGCAGCGCGACGGCGATGGCGGCCAGCACGAAGCCGGTCGAATAGGCCCCGGCATCGCCCAGGAACAGCCGGCCCATCGGGAAGTTCAGGAAGAAGAACCCTGCCAGCGCCCCGGCGCCGACCAGGCATACGCCGACGATCTCGTGGTCGCCGACCTGAAGCCCGACCAGCGCAAAGCCCGACAGGATGATGATCGAGGTGCCCGAAGCCAACCCGTTCACACCGTTGACAATGTTGATCGCATTGGCGATTCCGCCGATCGCCACGGCCGTGAACAAGAGCGACGGCAGCCAGAACGACAAGAGCCAGTCTGCGCCCGGCAAGTCGACGTGGGTGATCTGGTAGCCGGTGAGCAGGCAGAAGATCAGCCCGGCACAGATCGTGGCCAGCAGCCGGGTGCGGACGCCGACACGTTTGGTCAAGTCCTCGGCCAGGCCGAACAGGAAGGCCGGGCAAACGGCCAGGCAACTGAGCCACCAGACCCATTTGTGACCGTCCGGCAGGTTGATGCCCCCGACGACAAAACCCACCAGCAAGGCCAGACCGCCCACGCGCGGTGTTGGGGCGGCGTGCAGCTTCTGCACACCGGAATGGCCGTCAAGGGTAAGATGCCCATGCACACGCTGCGTTGCGACGATCGCCAAAGCAGTAAACATGCTGGCAAGCAGCGCAATAAGGAAGGCAGCAGACATGAACAGATCCTGAAACGAGGTCAACCATGACGCTGGACAACTGAATACACCTGACAGATCCCCGGGCAGACAAAAGCAATCCGACGATTCTCGGGCGACTATATCGTACAATTGTTTCGGTTTCCATGTGAATGGTAACGAATGGTTAACCAAAGCACGGGAATTGCCCGGAAATCAGGCGCAAGACAGCCGGCTTGTCCTGCGTCGGCGGCCAAGGTTCGCCTGTTGCGCGGCGGTGCGATCAGACCGCCATCGTCGCCGCCACGGCCCGGCCCCAGCGGGCATAGCGTGCGGCGCGGGTGGCATCGTCCATTGCGGGGGTGAAGCGGCGGTCCAGCGCCCAGCCCTGGCGGAAAGCCTCGGGTCCGGGGCAGAGGCCGGCCTGCAATCCGGCCAGGTAGGCCGCGCCCAGGGCCGTCGTCTCGGTCACCCGCGGGCGGTCGACCGGGACGCCCAGGATGTCGGCCAGGAACTGCATCGTCCAGTCGCTGGCCGTCATGCCGCCATCGACCCGCAGCACGCTGTCCGAGGCGGCGCGCCAGTCGGCGCGCATCGCCTCGAGCAGGTCGCGGGTCTGGAAGCCCACGCTTTCCAGCGCGGCGCGGGCCAGTTCGGCCGGGCCCGAGTTGCGCGTCAGCCCGAATACCGCGCCGCGGCAGTCGGGGCGCCAGTAGGGCGCGCCAAGGCCGGTGAAGGCGGGCACCAGCACCAGATCCTGCCCGGGGTCGGCGGTGGCGGCCAGCGGCTGGGTCTCCTGCGCCTCGCGGATGATCTTCAGCCCGTCGCGCAGCCATTGCACCACGGCGCCGGCGATGAAGATCGAGCCTTCCAGCGCATAGGTGGTGCGACCGCCCAGCCGGTAGGCGATGGTGGTAAGCAGGCGGTTCTGCGACGGAACCATGTCGCCCCCGGTGTTCAGCAGCGCAAAGCAGCCGGTGCCATAGGTCGATTTCATCATGCCGGGGGCAAAGCAGGCCTGGCCCACCGTGGCGGCCTGCTGGTCGCCGGCGACGCCCAGGATCGGGATCTCGCGGCCGAAGAGGTCGGCGCGGGTCACGCCGAAGGGGGCGGCGCAGTCGCGCACCTCGGGCAACATCGACTGGGGGATGTCGAGCAGGCCGCAGATCTCGTCATCCCAGTGGCCTTCGGCGATGTTGTAAAGCAGGGTGCGCGAGGCGTTGGTGGCGTCGGTCGCGTGGACGCGGCCGCCGGTGAGGTTCCAGATCAGCCAGCTGTCGACGGTGCCGAAGGCCAGCTCGCCGCGGGCGGCGCGGGTGCGTGCGCCCTCGACATGGTCGAGGATCCACCTGATCTTGGTGCCCGAGAAATAGGGGTCCAGCAGCAGCCCGGTCCTGGCGGTGATGGCCGGTTCATGCCCCGCGGATTTCAGCGCGGCGCAGATGTCGGCGGTGCGGCGGTCCTGCCAGACGATGGCGGGGTGGATCGGCCTGCCGGTGGCGCGGTCCCAGACCAGGGTGGTCTCGCGCTGGTTGGTGATGCCGATGGCGGCGATGGCGGTGGCCG
>JAGPCN010000178.1 GCA_018058035.1 Fuscovulum sp. | reverse complement strand
ATCTCGGCCACCCCGTCCTGCACCGGCCCGGCGGCGGCGACGCAGACGCCCGACACCGAAGCGCCGGTCTGGTCGAGATAGTCGCGCAGCACCTGGGCGATGTCCTGGCCGCGCGCCTGATACGCGGCATTCGGGAAACGGCGGATCGAGTCGAGCCGGACTCGGGTGCCCTCGGCCAGCGCGACGCGGGTGTTGGTGCCGCCGATGTCGGCAAGGATCGCAAGGGTCATGGGCCGGGTCCGTCGGTCAGGGGATCGGTTGGTGATACGGGCAAACGGCGGGGCGCGCCAGTGGTTGCAAAGCGCTTCGGATCAGGCTTTCGGGGCAGGGCCGGTCGACATGCCCTGCACCAGTTCTGCCTCGAGCAGCTGCTCGGCAGGGGGCTGGTCGGGGTTGGCGATGCGGTCCAGAAGCAGCTCGGCCACCAGGCGTCCCGCCTCACGCACCGAAGAGCGCATGGCGGTGTAGATCGGTTTGTCCTCGCCGTTCTTCATGTAGCTGAGATCGTCGTCGAAGAGGATCAGCGAGACGTCGCGGCCAAGGACAAGGCCCGCGCTTTCCACCGCACGGCGGATGCCCATGCCCGAAATCATCGAGGCGGCCAGGAAAGCGGTGGGCGGGTGGGGCAGGCACAGCATCCGCTCGGCGGCGCGGAAGCCCGCGACCTCGCTCATCTCGTCGGAGGACATGAAGGCGGGGTCAGCGGTCAGGCCATGCGCCTGAAGGGCCTCGAGATAGCCCCGGCGGCGGCGGATGGCGAAATCCATGTATTCCAGGCCATTGACCAGCGCGATGCGGCTATGGCCGAGGTCGATCAGATATTCGGTCGCACGCAGGAAGGCGCGGCGGTTGTTCACGTCAAGCCAGGAATAGGGCACGGTGGTGCCGGTCGCGCGGCCATGGACCACGAAGGGCAGGCCGATGTCACGCAGAAGCGGGATGCGGGGATCGTTCTCGCGCGGGGAATGAACGATGACGCCATCGACATTGCCCTTCAGCTTCATCGCGCGGTAGGTCTGGTCTTCCTCGTCGTCGGGCACGACGGAGAGCAGCATGTCATAGCCGTTGCGGCTGTAGGTTTCCCCCGCGCCGGCGATGAAATCGGTGAAGATCGGGTTCACGATCTCATGCCGTGTGGCGATGGGGATGACATGGCCCACGGCCATCGCGCGCCCCGTCGCCAGGCGGATGGCACGGGCGTTCGGGTGGTAGTTGTGTTCCTTGGCCGCCACCATGACGCGAGTACGGGTCGCCTCGTTCACCTCGGGGTAGCCGTTCAGCGCGCGCGACACCGTGGTCGGCGACAGGCCGAGTTTCTGGGCCAGTTCCTTGAGGTTCATTGAGGGCAGCACTTCAACGCGATCTGGACGCTTGGGACCATAGCCCCGGCTTCGGGGGGCGTCAAAGCCTTAGCACGGGCCAAAGCCGGATCAGGGCGAGGAGACCAAGCCAGAGAAGGCAGAAGGCGCAGGCCAGCACCACCGGAACCCAGAGCGTGAACCGGGGGGTGGGGGCGATGGATATGCGCAGCGAGACGGGTTTCATCGGGGGAATTAAGAGCAGGGAAAGGTTTCTGCGGCATTAATCGTGGCCATGTTCGATTTCGGCGATACCGGGGCCTTCCTGCCCTTGCAGCAAAGCGCGCCCTATGCGGCGGCGGTGGCGGCGTGTGGCGCACGGGTGCGCTGGCTGGAGGGGTCGGTCCTGGCGGTGGAGCGGGGGCGGCTGCGGCTGATCTCGCGCGTTCGGGGGCTGGACCGCGCGGGGTTGCGGCAGCTGGCGCGCTGGCCGGGGATCACGGTCGCGACGCCCGAGGCGCAAGTAGCGGGCATCGGCCTGATCCCGCTGGTCACGCCGATGCACCATGCGGTCTGGGCCCTGGGGCCGGAGCTGCGGGCGGGGATGGCGCGGAACTGGCGCGGACATCTGCATCAGGCGGAGCGGGCAGGGCTGCGGGTGACGCGCGGGGATGCGCGCACGCTGGCGGCCCTGATCGCGGCCGAGGCGGTGCAGCGGGCCAGGCGGCGCTACCGGGCGCTGCCCGAGGGCTTCAGCCGGGCGCTGCCGCAGGATGCGCTGCGGATTTGGGAATGGCGGCAGGCAGGGGTGATGCAGGCGGCAATGTGTTTCGTCGTGCATGGGACTTCGGCCAGCTATCACCTGAGCTGGGGGTCAGATGCGGCGCGGGGGGTGGGGGTGCATCGGCTGCTGCTGCTGCGGGCGGCCGAAGCCCTGTGGGCGGAAGGCGTGCGCTGGCTGGACCTCGGCTCGGTGGACAGCGAGCGGGCGCCGGGTCTGGCACGGTTCAAACTGGGCACGGGGGCAGAGCTGCGGCCGCTGGGGGCAACCTGCCTGGTCTTGCCGTGACGCCTGCGCCGGGGCAGGGTGGCGCGAAAGGGAGAGCGGCAATGGTCACTGTGACAGAGGAGATGGTCGAGGCCTACCAGCGCGACGGGGTGGTGCTGGTCAAGGGGCTCTGGGCCGACTGGGTCGAGATGCTGCGGGCGGGGGTGGCGCGCAACATGGCCAACCCGACGCATCAGATGGCGACGCTGAAGCCGGGCGAGCCGGGGTATTTCTTCGACGACTACTGCAACTGGACCAAGGTCCCCGAATTCGGCGCGGTGATCCGGCAATCGGCGGTGGCCGAGGTGGCGGCAAAGCTGATGCGGTCGGACCGGGTGCAGATGTTCCACGATCATGTGCTGGTGAAGGAACCCGGCACGACGAAGCCGACGCCCTGGCACACCGACGGGCCGTATTACTTCGTCGAGGGCAAGCAGACGGTGTCGTTCTGGTCGCCCCTCGATCCGGTGCGGGAGGCGGCCTTGCGCTGCGTGGCGGGGTCGCATCTCTGGCCGAAGGACGTGCTGCCGACGCGCTGGATGTCGGAGACGAATTTCTATCCGGGAAAGGACGACTACATGACCGTCCCCGACCCCGAGGCCGAGGGGATGCCGATCCGGGAATGGGAGATGGAGCCGGGCGATGCGGTGGCGTTCAACTTCCGCACCCTGCATGGTGCGCGCGGCAACACCACGGCCAACCGGCGGCGGGCGTTCTCGCTGCGGCTGGTGGGCGAGGATGCGCGGTATGTCGAACGTCCCGGCCCGACCTCGCCGCCGTTTCCGGGGCATGGGATGGTGGCGGGGCAGCACCTGCGCGAGGACTGGTTTCCGGTCTTGCGGTGACGCCGGGGGCGTGAGGGCAGGGACCGGAGGTCGCAGTTGCCTTGCGCCGAAAGGCGGGTATCAGGGGCCAAGGAGTGACCCATGACCAAAGCCCCGACGGTTTCCACCCGCCCGAAGCCCTATCCGCCGCCGGAATTCCCGCCGCGGCAGCCGAAGCTCTTTGCCCGGACACCTCCGGCGATCTTTCCGCCGATCCTGGGGCTGCTGGGTCTTGCGGCTGCGTTGCGGCTGGCCTTGGGGCGGCTTGGGATTGATCCGGGGCCGGGGGACCTGCTGGCGGGGGTCGCGGTGGCGCTCTGGACCTTCGCGGCGCTGGCCTATGGCGGGAAGGTTGCGCGGCGGCCCGGCGTGGTGGTCGAGGACCTGCGGGGGTTGCCGGGACGCTCGGGCCTCGCGGCGCTGACCATGGGGGGCATGGTGGCGGCAGGGCTGGTCGCGGCCTACAGCGACGCGGCAGCCGGGGTTCTGCTGGTGCTGGCTCTGGCGGGACATGCGGTGCTGGCGGTGTTGCTCGCGCGGCTGCTTCTGGGCCTGCCGCCCGAGGCGCGGGCGGTGAACCCGACGCTGCATCTGAGCTTCGTGGGCTTCATCGTGGCGACGATCCCGGCGCTGGCCCTGGGATGGAGCTGGCTGGCCGAGGCGCTTTTCTGGGCCACGCTGCCCATGGCGCTGGCGATCTGGGCCTTCAGTCTGCGGCAGTTCGCCCGCGCAGCGCCGCCTGCACCCTTGCGACCCCTGCTTGCGATCCATCTGGCCCCGGCGGCGCTGTTCGCGACGGTGGCGGGGCTGCTGGCCCGGCAGGAGTTCGGCGTGATGTTCGCGGGCCTGGGGCTGGTCTATGCCATCCTCTTGGTGGCGGCGGGGCGCTGGCTGCTGGAGGCCGGGGTCACGGCGATGTGGGGCGCCTTCACCTTTCCGCTGGCGGCCTTGGCCATGGCGCTGCTGGTGACGGGCGGCGTCTGGCTTTGGCCGGGGATCGGGGTGACGGGGCTGGGCCTTGTTGCGATACCCTGGATCCTGTGGTGGATCCTGAAACGCTGGCCGGGCGGGAAGCTTGCCACAGTGACGAACGCGGCGGAGGCCTGAGCGGCGGGAGCTGACGGGTCAGATCAGCCCGACCCAGGCGCGGGCAAGGGCAAGACCATGGCTGTCGGCCTCGGCCCCGCGGGTGGCAGCGATCTCGGGGTGGCGGGTGGACCAGCCGGGAAGCATGCGCTCGATGGTGTCCGGGAAGGTGTCGGACCAATCGCGGACGACAGAGCGGCTGGCCTCGAAATGGAACTGGGTGCCATAGGTGGCGCGACCGATGCGGAAGGCCTGATGCGCGGCGGCGGCGCTCTGGGCCAGGTGGACGGCCCCCGGCGGCAGGCTGAACGTGTCCGAATGCCACTGGAAGATCGGGAAGGTCTGAGGGACCTGGCTTAGGACCGGGTCGGCGCGGCCTGCGTCGGTAAGGCTCACATCGACCCAGCCGAATTCAAGCGCCACTCCAAGGTGGTTGTCGCCGCCATAGGCGCGGGCAAGAAGCTGCGAGCCGAGGCAGATGCCAAGGACCGGGCGGTCCAGCGCGGTATAGGCGGCCATCAGCTCGGCCAGCGCCGGAAGATAGGGATGCGTGTGATCATCCACCGCCGACTGTTCGCCGCCGAAGACGACAAGGGCATCGGCGTCGGGGCTGGCCGGAAGCGGCTGGCCCGACCAGGGCCTCCAGATGTCGATCAGGGCGGCGGCTTCATGCAGCGCGACGCCGACCTGGCCGTGGTGGGTGATCCGAGTGTTCTCGACGATGGCGACGCGCATGGGGACTCCGGTGTTCGGGGCGCGACTGTGCCGGGGGTCGCGGGTGGCCGCAAGGGCCGCATTTGCCCTTGCGCCGGTCTGCGGGGCGTGAAATGGGGAACCGCCAAACGATGCTTGCTCCCGGAGGGAAAACCCATGGAGATTCGTGAGGCTCTCACCTTTGACGACGTGCTTCTGGTGCCTGCGGCATCCAGCGTCCTGCCGTCGGATGCCGATACCGCGACCTTCGTGACGAAGGCGATCCGGATGAACATTCCGCTCCTGTCCTCGGCGATGGACACGGTGACGGAAGGCCGGATGGCGATTGCCATGGCGCAGGCCGGGGGGATCGGGGTGATTCACCGCAACCTCGACCCCGAGGCGCAGGCGCGGGAAGTAAGCCGGGTGAAGCGATTTGAATCTGGCGTGGTCTACCAGCCGATCACCCTGACCCCGGATCAGACGCTGGCTGATGCCAAGGCGCTGATGGAACGCTATGCGATCACCGGCTTTCCGGTGGTGGACAGCGCGTGCCGGGTGCTGGGGATCGTGACCAACCGCGACATGCGCTTTGCCAGCGACGACAGGACGCCGGTGCGGGTGATGATGACCTCCGAGAACCTCGCCATGCTGCGCGAGCCGGTGGACCGGGGCGAGGCGATCTCCCTGATGAAGGCACGGCGGATCGAGAAACTGCTGGTCACAGACGGGGCGGGCAAGCTGACCGGGCTGCTCACGCTGAAGGATACCGAGAAATCGGTCCTGAACCCCCATGCCTGCAAGGACGAGATGGGGCGGCTTCGTGTCGCGGCGGCCTCGACCGTGGGCGATGCGGGGTTCGACCGCAGCCAGGCCTTGATCGACGCGGGCGTGGATCTGGTGGTGATCGACACCGCGCATGGCCATTCCGAAGGGGTGGCAAGGGCGGTCGAGCGGATCAAGAAGCTCTCGAACCGGGTGCAAGTGGTGGCGGGCAACGTCGCTACCGCCGAGGCGACGCGGGCACTGATCGGGGCCGGCGCGGATGCGGTGAAGGTGGGGATCGGGCCGGGCAGCATCTGCACGACGCGGATCGTGGCCGGGGTCGGGGTGCCGCAGCTCACGGCGATCATGGATGCCTCGCGCGCGGCGGGCGACATTCCGGTGATCGCCGATGGCGGGATCAAATATTCCGGCGATTTCGCCAAGGCGATCGCGGCGGGCGCCTCCTGCGCGATGGTCGGCTCGGCGATCGCCGGAACCGACGAATCCCCCGGCGAGGTGATCCTGTGGCAGGGGCGGTCGTTCAAGGCCTATCGCGGCATGGGCAGCCTGGGCGCGATGGCGCGGGGCTCGGCGGACCGCTATTTCCAGAAGGACGCGGCGTCGGACAAGCTGGTCCCGGAAGGGATCGAGGGCCAGGTGCCCTACAAGGGCACGGCGGCGGCGGTCATTCACCAGATGGTCGGGGGCCTGCGCGCGGCGATGGGCTATACCGGCTGCGCGACGGTGGCCGAGATGCGGACGAAGTGCCAGTTCGTGCGGATCACCGGGGCGGGGCTGAAGGAAAGCCATGTCCATGACGTGCAGATCACCCGCGAAAGCCCGAACTACCGGATCGGCTGACCGCAGCTTCCGGGCGAGGACGCGATGACACCTTCGGCAAGATGTGCGGCGGCGATTGCCATCCTTGACCGGGTGCTGTCGGGCGAGCCGGCGGAGAAGGCGCTGACCAACTGGGGTCGCGCCAGCCGCTTTGCCGGGTCGGGCGACCGGGCAGCGGTGCGCGATCTGGTCTTCGACGCGCTGCGCCAGCGGCAATCCGCGGCGGTCCTGGGGGGTGGGCTGACGGGGCGCGGGCTGGTGCTGGGCCTCTGCCGGGCAGCGGGGCAGGAGGCACTCTTTTCCGGTCTGGGCCACGCCCCCGCAGAGCCGGGGCCCGAGGAGACGGGGCGCGTGCCTACGGCGGAAGAGCGGCTCGACCTGCCGGACTGGCTGGTGCCGGACCTGCGCGCCAGCCTTGGCCCCGCGTTCGAGCCGGTGGCCGCTGCCCTGCGGGTGCGCGCGCCGGTGTTCCTGCGGGTGAACCTGCGCCGGGGCGGGGTCGCAGAGGCGGTGGCGGCCCTGGCAGCCGATGGTATCACCGCGCGCCCGCATCCGCTGGCGGCGACGGCGCTGGAGGTGGTGGAGAATGCGCGGCGGGTGCAGACCTCGGCGGCCTATCTGTCCGGTCTGGTCGAATTGCAGGACGCTTCCTCGCAGGCGGTGGTCGAGGCCCTTCCGCTGCGCGACGGCATGACCGTGCTGGACCATTGCGCAGGCGGCGGCGGCAAGACGCTGGCAACGGCGGCCCGGACGAAGCTGCGGCTTTTTGCCCATGATGCCAGCCCCCGGCGCATGGCCGACCTGCCCGACCGGGCAAAACGCGCGGGGGTCACGGTGGCACTGACCGATGCCCCCGAGGCAAGGGCACCCTATGACCTGGTGCTGGTCGACGCGCCGTGTTCGGGGTCGGGAAGCTGGCGGCGCGACCCCGAGGGCAAATGGCGGCTGACCCCAGAAACCCTTGCCGGCATTGAAAGAACCCAGGCCGAGATCCTGGACCGGGTCGCCCAGATGCTGCGCCGGGACGGCGTGCTGTCCTATGCCACCTGCTCGCTTCTGAACCGCGAGAACGGGGACCAGACCCGCGCCTTCCTGGCCCGCCATCCAGGATGGACCCTGCAATCCGAGCTGCACCTGACTCCGTTGCAGGGCGGCGACGGGTTCTATCTTGCAATCTTGCAAAGAAACTGACTTCAGGCGATCAACCTGAACGGGCGGGCAAATGCCGTTAATCTGGGATTAACCACTTGCGACGATGGTCGGCCATGGTCGCAGGTGCGCGGGCAGGCAGGGGCGGGAGAGCCGTTTTGACGGGTCGGTTGGAAGTGGGTCGCGGCGGGCGGGACGGCCTGCTGGCATTGGCGGGGATCGGTCTGGGCCTGATCGCGGTCTGGGCGATCCTTCTGCGCGACAGCGGGCCGGTGCCGGTCTTCGCAGGGATCGTGCTGGTGATGCTGGCGCTGGCTCTGGCGGCTTGGGCACATGTCGCGCGGCGGCGCGACGATCCTGCGGGGCTTCACGCCTTCGAACTGCTGGCCGACGATCCGGCGGCCTGTTTCATGACCGATGCGGCGGGCCATGTGATCCTGCGCAATCTCGCGGCCGAGACCCGTTTCGGGGCCGACGTGCGGTCCTTGCATGACGCGCTTGGCCGCCATGTGCTGCATCCGGCGGAATTGCTGTTGCGGCTGCAAGGGGCGGTCGATGTCGAAGGGGCTGCGCGCGAGGACATTCCGGGCCATGCCGCGATCCTGCGGCTGACCGTGCATCGGGCGGGCCGCGACGGCTATTTCTGGCGTGCCGACGACATCGCGCTGCCGCAGGACAGTTCGGCCCTGATCGACCGGATGGACCGCCCGCCTGCGGTCGCAGTCGGCTCCGATCTTGAAGAGGTGCCGGTCGCGATCATGACCTTCGGGCCG
The DNA here is from genome assembly GCA_018058035.1 of Fuscovulum sp. Taxonomy (GTDB): domain Bacteria; phylum Pseudomonadota; class Alphaproteobacteria; order Rhodobacterales; family Rhodobacteraceae; genus Pseudogemmobacter. Next base: position 492 of record JAGPCN010000178.1, on the reverse strand, counting down.
GACGGGGTGATGCGGATCGCCAACTATGCCGCGCGCGAACTGATGTGGCGGGGCGACATCCGCGCGGCGATGTTCCATGACCTGTTCGAGGGGCTGGGGCGGCCGGTCTCGGAATGGCTGGCCGATGTGGTGGCGGGGCGCCACCCCGGCGGCGCGGAAGTGCTGCGCGTGCGGGGCGAGGAGGAGCGTTTCCTCCAGATCACCCTGCGCCGCTATGACGAGGGCGGGCGTCTCGGCGCGCTCGCGATCCTGAACGATGCGACGCGGCTGAAGACGATGGAGGCGCAGTTCGCGCAAAGCCAGAAGATGCAGGCCATCGGCCAGCTTGCGGGTGGAATTGCACATGATTTCAACAATCTGCTGACCGCGATCTCCGGCCACTGCGACCTGCTTCTTCTGCGTCACGGACGCGAGGACAGCGATTACGCCGATCTGGAGCAAATCCGGCAGAATGCGAACCGGGCGGCCTCGCTGGTCGGGCAGCTCCTGGCC
>JAGPCN010000388.1 GCA_018058035.1 Fuscovulum sp. | reverse complement strand
CCCGGCATGTCGGCCAGCCCCATGCCCCTTGCCGCCGCCTCTGCCGCCTTCGCCAATGGCGGCATCTCCATCCACCCGGCCCTGCTGAAGCACTCCGGCCCGGCCAAGGGCACCCGCGTGATCTCCGAAGAGGTGTCACGCGAATCGCGCAAGATGCTGCGCCGGGTGGTCACCGATGGCACCGCCAGCCTTGGCGACGTGCCGGGCTACGAGGTCGCGGGCAAGACCGGCACCGCCGACAAGCCCAAGAAAACCGGCGGCTATTACAAGGACAAGGTGGTCAACACCTTCGCCTCGATGTTCCCCGCCTCGAACCCGCGCTATGTGCTGATCGTCACCCTGGATGAGCCCTCCGATACCTCGGGCCCCAAGCCCAAGCGCACCGCCGGCTGGACGGCCGTTCCGGTCGGGGCCGAGATGATCCGCCGCATCGCCCCGATCCTTGGCCTGCGCCCGCAACTTGAACTTCCCGACCAAACCACGCTAACAGCCGCGCATAACTAGGCGGAGGCGATCGTGGCAGGCAGTGAAACGGCGGGCAACGAAACGGCAGGCAGCAAGCGGCTCAGCGAACTGGGGCTGAAGGCGCGTCAGGGCCGCGATCCCCTGCTGACCGGCATCACGCTCGACAGCCGCGCGGTGCGCCCCGGCACGCTCTTCGCAGCCCTTCCCGGCACCATCCGCCACGGTGCGGATTTCATCGCCACCGCCCTTGCGCAAGGCGCCGCCGCCATCCTGACCGACGCCATCGGCGCCGTCATTGCCTCGGACGCGCTCGGCGCCAGCCAGGCCGCCCTGGTCGTCGCCGACGACCCGCGCGAAGCCCTCGCCTATGCCGCCGCCCTGTGGTTCGGCGCCCAACCCGAAACCATGGTCGCCGTCACCGGCACCAACGGCAAGACATCCGTGGCCACCTTCACCCGCCAGATCTGGGCCGCGCTGGGGCACGAGGCGATCAACATCGGCACCACCGGCATCGAAGGCGCCTGGTCCGCCCCCTCCAGCCACACCACGCCCGATCCGGTCACCCTGCACCGCATGCTGGCCCAGACCGCCGCCGCCGGTGTCACCCATGCCGCGATGGAGGCCTCGTCCCACGGCCTCGACCAGCGCCGCCTCGAAGGCGTCCGGCTCAAGGCCGCAGGCTTCACCAACCTGACCCAGGACCACCTCGACTATCACCACACGATGCAGGCCTATCTTGCCGCCAAGGCGGGCCTCTTCACCCGGCTTCTGCCCGAAGACGCGGTTGCCGTGGTCAACCTCGACGGCGCGCATGCCTCCGAAATCGTCGAACTGGCGCTGGGCCGCGGGTTGCGCGTGCTGACCACCGGCACCGGGCAGGGGGCAGACCTGCGCATCAGCGCCATTCGCCCCGACGCCACCGGCCAAGAGGTGCGCTACCTCTGGCAAGGCCGCGCCTTCCAGACCCGCCTCAACCTGATCGGCGGCTTCCAGGCCGAGAACGTCGCCGTCGCCGCAGGCCTTGCCATCGCCGCGGGCGACCCGCCCGAGGCGGTCCTCGCCACGCTCCCCCGCCTCACCGGCGTGCGCGGCCGGATGCAACTGGCCGCCACGCGGGCCAACGGCGCCTCGGTGTTCGTCGATTACGCCCATACCCCCGACGCCGTCGCCACCGCGCTGCGCGCCTTGCGCCCGCATGTCATGGGCCGCCTGATCATCGCCTTCGGTGCCGGCGGCGACCGCGACACCACCAAGCGCCCGCTGATGGGCGCCGCCGCCCGCGACAACGCCGATGTCATCTTCGTCACCGACGACAATCCCCGCTCCGAAGACCCCGCGACCATCAGGCAGGCCATCCTGACCGCCTGCCCGGAGGCATCCGAGGTCGGCGACCGCGCCGAAGCCATCCTGCGCGCCGTCGATGCCCTGCAACCCGGCGACGCCCTGCTGATCGCCGGCAAGGGGCACGAGACCGGACAGGTGATCAAAGGCGACATTTTCCCCTTCGATGATGTCGAACAGGCCTCTATCGCCGTCGCAGCCCTCGACGGAGTGATCTGACATGACCGCAAATGACTTCATCTTGGCCCAAATATTCTCGGGGGAAGCCGAAGGCTGGGGGCAGACAGCCCCCCGCAGCGGTTCAGCCGGGGCGGCCGCATGACGCTCTGGTCCGCCTCCGATGCCGCCACCGCCACCGGCGGGCGCTGCACGACAGACTGGCAGGCCGGCGGCGTCTCGATCGACACCCGCACCCTTCAGCCCGGCGACCTCTTCGTCGCCCTGACCGACGCCCGTGACGGCCATGAATTCGTGGCGCAAGCCCTGCAAAAGGGCGCCGCCGCCGCCATGGTCAGCCGCATCCCCGATGGCCTCTCCCCGGACGCCCCGCTGCTGATCGTGGGTGATGTCCTGCCCGCGCTCCACCGCCTCGGTGCTGCCGGCCGCGCCCGCGCATCGGCCCGCGTCGTCGGCGTCACCGGCTCGGTCGGCAAGACCTCGACCAAGGACATGCTGCGCGCCATCCTCAGCGGTCAGGGCCGCGTCCACGCTGCCGAGGCCAGCTACAACAACCACTGGGGCGTGCCCCTCACCCTCGCCCGCCTGCCCGCCGACGCCGACTTCTGCGTGGTCGAGATC
>JAGPCN010000387.1 GCA_018058035.1 Fuscovulum sp. | reverse complement strand
GGCCGGCCTTCCTGGGGCCCGAGATCGCGGGCGACCTGGCGCTGTTGCAGGTGCAGGACGCGGCGCTGCTGGACCGGCTGGCGCGCGGCCTGTCGCGCGACCAGGCGGCGGCGATCCGGCCGCAATCTCCGCTGTCCTTCGAGACCGAAAGCCGCACGATCACCGCCTATGCTACCTTTGCCGGCGGCGGCGGCTTTGGCGGCGACGGCTACATGATGGTCTCGGACCAGACCTTCCTGTCGCTGTTTCCCCGCCGCAGCTCGGCCGCGCCCGACCACATCCTGCTGCGCCTGCGCCCCGGTGCCGATGTGCCCGCCACCATCGCCCGCCTGCGCGGCCTGATCTCGGATCCGACCCTGCGCATCCGCAGCTATGCCGACGCCGCGCAAGAGGACCTGCGCTATCAGCAGACCCGGCGGCCCACGGGCGTCATCTTCGGCTTCGGCGTGCTGATCGGGGTGCTGGTGGGGCTGGTGATCGTCTATCAGGTGCTGTCGACCGACGTCGCCGACCACCTGCGCGAATACGCCACCTTCAAGGCCATGGGCTATGGCCCGCGGTTCTTTCTGGGCGTGGTCTTCGAAGAGGCGCTGGTGCTGGGGGTGATGGGGTTCGTCCCCGGCCTGGCGGTCGGCACCACCATCCTGACCGTGATGGGCAAGATCACCACCTTGCCGCTGGCGATGACGCCCACGATGGCCGTCACCGTGTTCCTGGGGACGGTGGTCTTTTCCGCCCTGTCGGGGGCGGTCGCGACGCGCCGGCTGGCCGCCGCCGACCCCGCTGATCTGTTCTGAGGACCGGAGATGGATAGCCAGACAGTCGTTGACGTGCAGGGACTGAACCACTGGTTCGGCAGCGGCGAGGTGAAGAAGCAGGCGCTGTTCGACGTCAGCCTGTCATTGCGGCGCGGCAGCTTCACCGTGCTGATGGGGCCGTCCGGGTCGGGCAAGACCACGGTGCTGACGCTGATCGGCTGCCTGCGCGCGGTGCAGGACGGCTCGGTCCGGCTGCTGGACCACCAGCTGCGCGGCGCAACCGAGGCGCAGCGGGTGCTGTTGCGCCGCCGGCTGGGCTTCATCTTCCAGGCGCATAACCTGCACGAAAGCCTGACCGCGGCGCAGAACGTGATGATGGGCCTGCAGGTGCATGGCGGCGTGCCGGATGCGGTGGCCCGGCAGGCAGCGGACCATGCGCTTGGGCTGGTCGGGCTGTCGAACCGCACCACCTATCTGCCGGCGAACCTGTCGGGCGGTCAGAAGCAGCGCGTGGCCATCGCCCGCGCGCTGGTGTCCAGCCCGGCGCTGGTCTTGGCCGACGAACCCACCGCCGCGCTGGACAAGGACAGCGCCGCCGAGGTGGTCGACCTCTTGAAACGCATGGGCCAGGCGCGCGGCACCACCACGCTGCTGGTGACGCATGACAACCGAATCCTCGACCGCGCCGACCGCATCCTGACGCTGGAAGACGGCCGGATCGTCAAGATCGAGGACCAGACGCGCTGAACCGCGCGGCGTTCTGGCCGGATCGTCAAGGGGGGAACCTTGGAGGCGGGTACCGGAATCGAACCGGTCTTCACGGATTTGCAATCCGCTGCGTAACCTCTCCGCCAACCCGCCGCCGAAAGGTATGGGTTCCCTAGCCGATGGGGACGGGCCATGCAAGGGGCTGTGCGTGGCTCAGGGCGGCAGGCGGTCGCCCTCGACCAGCCACAGGGTTGCGGCCATGCGACCGGCAGCAGCAGGCCCTGGTCCATCAGCGCGCGGCCCGACAGGATCAGCGGCCCGTTGGCCAGGGCCGCGCGGCGGCGCGACTGCGGGGGCGCGTCTTGCGCGTTGGTCAGCCGCAGCCGGTAGCGCATGGCGGGGTCCAGCCCGCTCAGCCGCAGCGGGCGCGGCAGGATCTGGCGGCTGGTGGCGGATTGCCCGGCGGCAAGCAGGAAGCGGTCGCCGGCGTCATTCAGGTGCATCTCGGCCGTGACCGAAGGGTCGGCGCTGTCCAGCCGCAGGATGGTGGCGCGCATCAGCCAGTCGCGGTTGGCCTTCCACCAGGCGGTGATCTCGGCCAGGGTCCGCGCCTCGTCCTCGGTCAGGGCGCGCAGGTCCATCTCGAAGCCGAAGTGGCGGAGCGCGGCGACGCGGGCGCGAAAGCCGATCGGCTGGTCGCGGCCGGTGGTGTGGGCCAGCCTTGCGCCGACATGGCTACCGGTGACGCAGGCCGGCAGGAACAGCGCGGCGTCGTGCTGGATGCGCAGCCGTTCGGTCGGGTCGAGGCAGTCCGACAGCCAGACGCGGTGGGTGCGGGCCAGGATGCCGGCGTCGATCCGCCCGCCGCCCGAGGCGCAGCTTTCGATCTCGACCCCCGGATGGGCGGAGCGCAGCCGGTCCAGCAGGGCATAGGTGCCCTCGGTCTGGGCGGCATCCACCATGGGCAGCAGGCGGTTGTGGTCCCATTTCAGGTAGTCGATCGGGTATTCGTTGAGCAGCGCCGACAGTGCCGCGAACAGGTGCTCGCGCACCTCTGTCCGGCTCATGTCCAGCACCATCTGGTTGCGCCCCGTGGTCTGGTCTGGGCGACCAAGCGCCCAGTCGGGGTGGGCGCGGTAAAGGTCGCTGTCGGGGTTCA
>JAGPCN010000177.1 GCA_018058035.1 Fuscovulum sp. | reverse complement strand
GGCAGGCCGATGAAGGTATCCACCGCGCCCGCACCGAACATCGTGCCCAATGCGCTGTTGCCCGTCATCTCGCCCGCCCTCCGTTCCACCGCCGCGGCCAGAATGGCCCCAGCGGATGGCACCGCGCAAGCCTTGGCCGGCGGGGGTGCGGGCAGTGGCGGTTTTCGTCCGACCGACCGCGCCGCAGTCCCCGGAAACGAAAAAGGGCACCCCTCAGGGTGCCCCTCCCGTCCCTTGCGGGGCGGAAATCCTCAGGCGGCTTTCGAGATGAACGAAACCGCGTCGCCGAAGGTCTGGATGGTCTCGGCGGCGTCATCGGGGATCTCGATGCCGAATTCTTCCTCGAAGGCCATCACCAGCTCGACCGTGTCCAGCGAGTCCGCGCCCAGATCGTCGATGAACGAGGCATTCTCGGTCACCTTGTCCGCCTCGACGCCCAGATGCTCGACAACGATCTTCTTCACGCGATCGGCGATGTCGCTCATGTTCTTTCCTCTATCCTTGCGGGGGGTCGCCCCGGCCTGACTGTCCCTGCCCCTGCGGGCGTTTCGGCCGCCTAAGGCGGCCCCTCTCCGAGTCATCCCCGGCGAATTCTGCGCGCCTATAGCAACCGGCGCGGATTTACGCAAACGCTTTCCCGGAGCGGTCCCGGGCAAGGTCGGCCAAACCCTACACCATTGCCATGCCGCCATTCACATGCAGCGTGGCGCCAGTCACATAGCCCGCCTCGGCCGAGGCCAGATACAGCACCGCCGCCGCGATCTCGTCGGGCGTGCCCATGCGGCCGGCGGGAACCGCGGTCAGGATGCCGGCGCGCTGCGCCTCGTTCAGCTTGTCGGTCATCGCGGTCTCGATGAAGCCGGGTGCCACGCAATTCGCGGTGATGCCGCGGCTGGCGACCTCGGCGGCCAGCGACTTGGTCAGGCCCACCAGGCCCGCCTTCGAGGCGGCATAATTGACTTGTCCGCCGTTGCCGGTCTGGCCCACGACCGAGCTGATATTGACGATCCGGCCCCAGCGGGCCTTCATCATGCCGCGCACGGCGGCGCGGCACAGCCGGAAGCTGGCGGTCAGGTTGACGTCGATCACCGCCTGCCAATCCTCGTCCGACATCCGCATCACCAGCCCGTCGCGGGTGATGCCGGCGTTGTTGACCAGGATGTCGACCGATCCCATCGCCTCGGCCGCGCGCTTGACCAGGCCCTCGACCTCGGCAGGGTCCGACAGGTTGCAGGGCAGCACATGGGCGCGCGCGCCAAACTCGGCCGCCAGCGCCTGCAAGGGTTCAACCCGGGTGCCCGACAGGCCCACCACCGCCCCCGCGCCATGCAAGGCGCGCGCGATGGCCGCCCCGATGCCGCCCGAAGCGCCCGTCACCAGCGCCGTCTTGCCTGTCAGATCGAACATGATCCTGCCCTTTCCTGTTCTTGAGGGAACCGATTTTTCGTCGAAAAATCGCAGCCCTTATCCTGCCACCGCGGCGGCCACGTCCTCGGGCGTGCCGACCGCCCGCAACCGGGCCTCGGTCGAGACGATGCGCTTGATCATCCCCGACAGCGCCTTGCCGGCGCCGATCTCCCAGAACTCGGTCACGCCGGCGCGTTCCATCCACAGCACGCTTTCGCGCCAGCGCACCGATCCGGTGACCTGGGCCACCAGCAGGTCAAAGATGCGGTCAGGCTCCTCGACCGCTTCGGCGCGCACGTTCACCACCACCGGCACCACCGGCTTCGAGATCACCACCGCCGACAGCGCCTCGGCCATGGCATGGGCCGCGGGCTGCATCAGGGCGCAATGGAAGGGCGCCGAGACCGGCAGCAGCATGGCCCGCTTGGCCCCCCGCGCCTTGGCGATCTCGACCGCGCGCTCGACCGCGGCCTTGTGGCCCGACACCACCACCTGCGCCGGGTCGTTGTCGTTGGCGGCCTGGCAGACCTCGCCCTGCGCGGCCTCTTCGGCCACCGCGCGCGCGGTCTGGAAATCCATCCCCAACAGCGCCGCCATGGCGCCGATGCCCACCGGCACCGCCTCTTGCATCGCCTGGCCGCGGATGCGCAACAGCCGCGCGGCATCCGACAGCGACAGCGACCCGGCGGCACAGAGGGCGGAATATTCGCCCAGGCTGTGGCCGGCCACGAAGCTGGCATGCGTCGCGACCGTGATCCCTTCGGAGGCCAGCGCCGCCAGCGCGGCCATCGAGGTGGCCATCAGCGCCGGCTGGGCGTTCTTCGTCAGCGTCAGCTCGGCGATGTCGCCCTGCCAGATCAGGCTGGACAGGTTTTCGCCAAGCGCCGCGTCGACCTCGTCGAAGACGGCCTTCGCGGCCGGAAAGGCCTCGGCCAGGGCGCGGCCCATGCCGATGGTCTGGGCGCCCTGCCCCGGAAACACGAATGCGCGGCTCATCATCCCGCCCCCTTGTGGTTTTTCCCCGAATAGCGAAGCGGGGCCGAAAGGGCAACAGAGCTGGCATCCCGGGGCCGGCAGGTGCCGCCGCGGGGGGCATCGAGCCCCGCTTGGCGGCGTTGCCACGGGACGGGGCACCCGGCGCCGCACAGGGCCTGTGCCCGCGGGGACATTCCGCCGCGGGCAAAGCCTGCTACTCTGGCCGCAAACCGGACCACAAGGACCCATCCGATGCCCGCAAGAAACTCTGCCACCGGATACGGCGCCGTCAGCCGCACCTTCCACTGGCTGACCGCCCTGTTGATCCTGGCCGCCTTTCCGCTGGGCGTGATCGCCAACGACATGGGGCTGGCAACGCCCGAGCAGGTGGCCGAGAAGATCCGCCTGTTCTCGCTGCACAAGACCATCGGCATTGCCACCTTTGCGGTGGCGCTGGCCCGCATCCTCTGGGCGCTGACACAGACCCGGCCGGTGCCCCTGCACCCCGCCCGCCGGGTCGAGACCTTCCTGGCCGAGGCGGTGCATTGGGCGCTGTATCTGGCGCTGGTCGTGGTGCCGCTGTCGGGCTGGGTCCACCACGCGGCCCTGGACGGCTTTGCGCCGATCCTGTGGCCCTTGGGCCAGGACCTGCCGCTGGTGCCGAAGTCGCAGGCAGTTGCAGAGGCCGCGGCAGCGACGCATTGGCTGTTCACCAAGATCCTGTTCGCCACCGTCGCGCTGCACATCGCCGGGGCGCTGAAACACGCCATCGTCGACCGTGACCTGACCATGGCGCGGATGACGGTGGGAACGCAGGCCGGAAAACCCGGTGCGCCGCAGTCCGCCCTGCCGCTGGTGGCGGCGCTGGCGATCTTTGCGGCCGGAGCGGTCGGGGCCTGGCAGATCGCAAGCCGGGCCGCCGAGACGACGGTGTCAGAGGCGCCAGCCGCCCCCGCGGCCGACACGCCCTCCACGCCCGAGGACGCAGCCGAGACGGTCAGCCTGGGCAGCACCTGGACGGTGACCGAGGGCAGCCTGGGCTTTTCCATCCAGCAGATGGGCGCGGCCGTGGCCGGCACCCTGCCCGCCTGGACCGCCGAGATCACCTATGACGACGCGACCGGCGAAGGCAGCGTGACGGTGACCATCGACCTGACGCAACTGTCGCTGGGTGCGGTGACCGACCAGGCCAAGGGGCCCGAGTTCTTTGACGTCGCCGCCCACCCGACCGCGGTCTTCGATGCCGCCATCGCCCCCGCCGCCAAAGGTCCTGCCGCCACCGGCACGCTGACCTTGCGCGGCGCGGAACGGCCCGTCACCCTGCCCTTCACCCTGGACATCCAGGGCGACCGCGCCACCATGCAGGGCAAGGTCACGCTGGACCGCCGCGATTTCGGCCTTGGCCCCAGCTATGCCGACGAAAAGACCGTAGGCTTTGCGGCCGAGGTCTCGGTGGCCCTGACCGCCACCCGGCAACCGTGATCGCAAACGAAAGGGGCCGCCGGATCGCCCCGGCGGCCCCAATCATCGAGTCTCATGATCGAACCAGTCGATCAGATCATTCCGCCTTCATCGCCTCGATCGAGATTTCCAGCGCGACCTCGTCGCTGATGTAGGGCGCGTAAAGGCCCAGGTTGAACTCGGACCGCAGCACGGTGGCGGTGGCCGAGAACCCGGCCCAGGGCTTTTTCTCCATCGGATGCTCGCCCGCCTGGTTCAGCACCGCATCCAGCACCACCGCTTTGGTCACGCCGTTCAGCGTCAGGTCGCCGGTGATCTTGGCGGTCTTTTCGCCGGTCACCTCGATCGCGGTCGAGGTGAAGGTCACCATCTCGTCCTCGGCGGCGTCCAGGAAGTCGGGCGACATGAAATGGTCGAAGCGGGCCTGCCAGCCGGTCAGCATCGAGCGGACCGGGAAGGCCACGCTGACCGAAGACGCGGCGGGGTTGGCCTGGTCAAAGGCGATCTCGCCCTCGAAGCCCGAGAACATGCCGTAGCTGGTGGAAAAGCCCAGGTGGCTGTAGCTGAACAGGATCTGGCTGTGGCTGGGGTCCAGAACGTATTTCTCGGCCTCGGCCAGCGCGGGGGTGGCGGCCAGCGCGGCGGCAAGGGCCAGGGGAAGAAGGCGGGTCATTCGATCAAGCTCCTGAGACGGATGGGAAAACGCGGCGGAAACTGCCGCGGGGTGCGCTGACGCACAATTCGGCGCGAACGAACAGGCTCTGCGCGTCCGCGAACATCACGTTGCCGCGGGCGCGAAAAATGGACAGCGCCCGCCAAAGCCCCTAGGAACCGCCGGATGAGCCTGCACCTGTCGCCCGTCCGCCGCCGCCTGGTCTATGCCCTGTCGTTCGAGGGCATCGGCCTGGTCATCAGCACGCTGGGCCTGATGCTGTTCTCGGGGCAGGCGGCGGCGACGGCGGCGGGCGCCTCGGCCGGAACCATGCTGATCGCGCTGGCCTACAACTACGCCTTCAACTGGGGCTTCGAATCCTGGGAGCGCCGGCAGCCGGTGCGCGGGCGCAGCCTGCGCCGCCGCCTGGCGCATGGCGCGCTGTTCGAGGCCGGGCTGATGGTGCTGCTGGTGCCGTTCCTGGCCTGGTGGATGGGCGTCGGGCTGATCGAGGCCTTTCTCTACGATGCCGGCCTTCTGGTGTTCTTTGCCGTCTACACGCTGGCCTTCACCTGGGCCTTCGACCGCATCTTCGGCCTGCCCGCCTCGGCACGCTAGGGCCCGCCGGCCTCGGCAAGCTAGGGGGTTGTGCAGGGCTGCAAAATCCGTATAAGGCCGCATCCTTTCCGCAATTCCATGAACCGGCGATGCCTCTCGTGGACGGGCAGCGGAAAGGTTTGGCCCGTCCTTTGAAGCCGCCCCGAGACGAAGGATCCAGCATGCCGCTGTACGAGCATGTCTTCATTTCGCGTCAGGACCTGTCCAACGCGCAGGCCGAGGGCCTGATCGAACACTTCTCCACCGTACTCAAGGACAACGGCGGCAACGTCGTCGAGCATGAGTATTGGGGCGTGAAGACCATGGCCTACAAGATCAACAAGAACCGCAAGGGGCACTATGCCTTCCTGAAATCGGACGCCCCCGCCGCGGCCGTGCAGGAGATGGAGCGCCTGATGCGCCTGCATGACGACGTGATGCGCGTGCTGACCATCAAGGTCGACAAGCACGGCGAAGGCCCGTCGATCCAGATGCAGAAGCGCGACGAGCGCGAGCGTGGCGACCGCGATGATCGCGGCGACCGCGGCGACCGCCCCGAGCGCAGCTTCGGCGACCGCCCCGAGCGGCGCGAGCGTCGTTGATCCAGATCCTGAAGAAAGGTCCATAAGCCATGGCGAACAAACCGTTTTTCCGCCGCCGCAAGGTTTGCCCCTTCTCGGGCGACAATGCCCCGGCGATCGACTACAAGGACACCCGTCTGCTGCAGCGCTACATCTCCGAGCGCGGCAAGATCGTGCCCAGCCGGATCACCGCCGTCTCGGCCAAGAAGCAGCGCGAACTGGCCACGGCCATCAAGCGCGCCCGCTTCCTGGCCCTGCTGCCCTATGCCGTGAAATAAGGAGCGACCCCGATGCAAGTCATCCTTCTGGAACGTGTGGCCAAACTTGGCCAGATGGGCGAGGTCGTGAACGTCAAGGACGGCTACGCCCGCAACTACCTGCTGCCGCAGGGCAAGGCGCTGCGCGCCAATGAAGCCAACGTGAAATCCTTCGAGGCCAAGAAGGCCCAGCTCGTCGCCGATAACCTGGAGACGAAGAAGGAAGCCGAAAGCGTCGCCGCCAAGCTGGGCGGGCAGATGTTCACGGTGATTCGCTCGGCCTCGGACGCGGGCGCGCTGTATGGCTCGGTCACGCCGCGCGATGCGGCCGATGCGGCCACCGCCGCCGGCTTCACGCTGAACCGTGGCCAGGTCGAGATGCTGAAGCCGATCAAGGACCTGGGCATTCACGACGTCTCGGTGGTGCTGCACCCCGAGGTCGCCGTGACGATCCGCCTGAACGTCGCCCGCTCGGCCGAAGAGGCCGAACTGCAGGCCTCGGGCAAGTCGATCCAGGAACTGGCGGCCGAAGCCGAAGCCGCGGCCGAGTTCGAGATCAGCGAACTCTTCGACGACATCGGCGCGGCCTCGGCCGACGAATAAGCGCGCACCCCGCGCGACGGCGAAAGGCCCGCCCCCGTGGCGGGCCTTTTTCCATGCGCGACACAATGTAACGGCCTTTGTCACTTCGCTTTTTTTCCAGGCCCGATAAACTGCGCACAATTGGAAGGAGCGGATTATGCCCATCACCTATATTGACGGCACGCCGGTCGACGATCCGCTGGTCAGCGGCACCGAGGGCGACGATTACATCACCCCGCTGGCCGGCAGCGACTATGTCCTGGCCCGCGGCGGCAATGACACGGTCTACGGGGCGGATGGCGACGACCGCATCTATGGCGGTGACGGGACCGACCTCTTGCACGGCGACAACGGCAACGACCAGCTCTATGTCGATCAGGACGTGAACTACGGCTTCCAGTGGGCCTACGGCGAGGCCGGCAACGACGCGCTGTTCTTTCAGTCCGGCACGCGCGGGCTGGCCTCGGGGGGCGACGGCACCGACACCTTCTTCGGCGACTACCGCAGCTACGGCGCCACGATCCAGTTTTCGCTTTATTCCGACGGCACCGGCGCGCTGTGGGAGAACCCCGATGTCATGCCCGGCGCCCGGGTGATGCTCGAGGGGATCGAGAAGCTGTTCCTGCAACTGGGCGACTATGACGACATCGTGCAGGGCGGCAACAACGGCGACATCATCGACCTGGGCGGCGGCGCCAACGATGCCCGCGGCGGCAACGGCAACGACTGGTTCATCATCACGCCCACGGCCGCCAACATCATCGGCGCCGGTGCCGGCCACGACACGCTGTCGGTCTACACCAGCCGCACCGGGCTGAACGCCGACTACCGCTTTACCGTGTCCGGCACGAATGCAACCGACAGCTATGGGTCCACCTACAGCGGCTTCGACATGTTCAGCTTTACCGGCAACGCGGGGAACGAGTTCTTCCGGGCCGGCGCCTCGAACGACAACCTGGCGGGGATGGCGGGCAGGGACACGCTGCAGGGGCAGGACGGCAGCGACTTCCTGAGCGGCGGCGCGGACCGTGACACCCTGAACGGCGGGCGTGGCGAGGACCGTCTGACGGGTGGCACCGGGGCCGACCTGCTGACCGGCGGGCTGGGCGCCGACCTGTTCCTGTTCTACGAAACCGACGCGGCCGACCGGATCCGCGATTTCGAAGACGGCATCGACCGGGTGCAAGTCCTGGCCACCGCCCTGACCGGCGCTCCGGCAGCCGGAACGGTGCCGCTGGTGTCGCTGGATCGCTGCGTGGGTTTCGACGGGCAGTTCATCCAGCGCTATGACGCGACGCTGGACCGCACCACCCTGCAATGGGATGCGAACGGCCGGGCGGCGGGCGGCGTGGTCACGCTGGCGGTGCTGGATGGCGCCCATGCCAGCCTGGCCGGGTCGATCGACCTGATCTGACCGGCAGCCTTCCGCGGCGCTTTCTGTCGCAAATGGCACAGCCGACCTGCGGCCAGATCCGCAGGATGCCGCCATGTCGCTGCCGTCTCGCATTTCCCAGGGCATCCTGGCGCTGGTCGCCGGACTCGCCATCTTTTCGGTCCAGGACCTGATCCTGAAGAAGCTGTCGGGGAACTATCCGCTGCACCAGGCCATGGTGCTGCGCAGCCTGACCGCCCTGCCCTTTCACCTGGTGATCGTCTGGTGGTTCGACGGCCGGCTGGGCACTATCGCCACACCCGGCTGGTGGAAGATGCTGCTGCGCGGGTTGCTGAATTTCGTTGCCTACACTGCCTATTACCTGGGCCTCGCCACGCTGCCGATGGCCGAGACGGTGGCGCTGTTCTTCATGGCGCCGCTGTTCATCACCCTTGCCGCCTGGGCCATCCTGAAAGAGCCGGTGGCGAAGGCGTCTGCCGTGGCGGTGCTGGCGGGTTTTGCCGGCCTGCTGCTGATCGTGCAACCCGGCGGCGACGGGTTCCAGCTGGCCGCCCTGCTGCCGGTGCTGGGGGCGTTTGGATACGCCATATCGATGGTGGTGGCACGCCCGATGGGCCGGACCGAGACCGCAGCGGCGATGGCTTTCTGGAGCAACAACTGCTTTCTGATCTGTGCCCTGGCGCTGTCGGCCGTCTATGGCAGCGGCACCCTGGCCGAGACCGCGCATCCCTCGATGGCCTTCCTGACCCGGGGCTGGATCACGCCGCCCTGGCACGACCTGGCCCTGATGGCGGCCTGCGGGCTGATCGCCGCCGTTGCCCTGACGCTGCTGACCCACGCCTACCGGGTGGCGCCATCGTCGGCCGTGGCGCCTTTCGAATACAGCTACCTGTTCTGGGGCGTGCTCTGGGGCTGGCTGTTCTGGGGCGACCTGCCCGCCGGAACGGCCTGGATCGGCATTGCCATCATCATCGGCGCCGGGCTTCATGTGCTGCGGACCGAGAGGCGGCCGGCCGAGAGGTGACGTCGACGCACCGGCCCGCCGCTATCCCAGCGGGCCGAACCGGTCGGCCAGGGCCGCGGCATGGGCGGCAAGACCGGGCCGCGCCGCCCAGTCGGCCACCAGATCGGCCCAGCGAAGGGGAACGAAGACCACCTGATCGCCCTTCACCCGGTCTGCGA
>JAGPCN010000006.1 GCA_018058035.1 Fuscovulum sp. | reverse complement strand
GCGCCGCTTCGCGTTCGACATGCGGGCCGCCGGGCTGCGGCAGGGCCAACAGCTTGGCGATCTTGTCGAAGGCTTCGCCCGGGGCATCGTCGATCGTGCTGCCCAGCCGGCGATAGGCGCCGGGGCCGTCGACCGCCAGGAACTGGCAGTGCCCGCCCGAGACCAGCAGCATCAGATAGGGAAACGGCAGCGCATCGGTCAGCCGCGGCGTCAGCGCATGGCCGGCCAGGTGGTTCACCCCCACCATCGGCAGGCCGGTCGCGGCGGCCAGCGCCTTGGCCGTCATCAGCCCCGACAGGACGCCCCCGATCAGCCCCGGCCCGGCCGTGACCGCGATGCCGTCCAGGTCGGCCAGCCCCATCCCGGCCTGCGCCAAAGCCTCGGCGATGCAGCCATCCAGTCGCTCGACATGGGCGCGGGCGGCGATCTCCGGCACAACGCCGCCGAAATCGGCGTGCAGCGCGGCCTGGCCCTGCACGACCGAAGACAGGATCTGCGGCCGCTCGCCACTGCGCACCACGGCGGCGGCGGTATCGTCGCAGCTGCTTTCGATGCCCAGAAAGGTAAGTGTGCCCGCCATTGCGCCGCTTGTGACCGCCTGCCTGTCGCAGGTAGCATCGCCGCGACCCCGGCACAATCCTGCGGACCTTTGCGTTGACTCCCCTCCACCTCGAACTGCCCGTGCTGATCACCCGCCCGCAGCCGCAGGCCGACCGGCTGGCCGCTGATCTGCGGGCGGAGATGGGCGCGCGCGTGTGCCCGGTCGTGGCGCCGCTGATGCGCCGCGCCTTCCTGACGCCCGACCTGCCCGCCGGCCCGCATGCGGTGCTGATCCTCAGTTCCGAGGCCGGGGCCGAGGCCGCGGGCTGGCTGCGCGCCGCACTGCCGGCGCGGGTGGTCTGCGTGGGCGAGCGCACGGCGGCGGTGGCCACGGAGCAGGGCTTTGAGGTGGTTCTGGCGCAGCCCACGGCGGACCGGCTGGTGGCGGCCCTGATCGCAGCTCCGCCGCTTGGCCGGCTGATCTGGCTGCACGGAACCGAAGTGTCGCGCCCGGTCGCCGATCTGCTGAATTCCGTTGGAATAGAGACGGATTCGGTGGTGGCCTATGATCAGGCCGCGCTGCCGCTGGCGCCCCAGGCCCTGGCCCTGCTGCGGCAGCCGGGGACGGTGGTGGTGCCGCTGTTCTCGGCCCGATCGGCGCGGCTTTTGCTGGCGGCGCTGCCCGCCGACATGCGGGCAACCCTGCGGGTCTGCGCAATCTCGGACGCGGTGGTAGAGGCCCTTCCAACGGACATGCGGGCCGGGGCGGTGGTGGCCGCGCACCCGGACGGCCCGTCGATGCAGTCGGCGATCCATTGCGTCATCTCGTCCCTGTCGCCTTGAAGCCCGGGGGCGAGAGTGCTTAGCTGCCACAAGGTAAAGCCAGGCCGAAAGGGCGGCGAGAGATGTCGGCACAGGAAGACAGGGCGGAAGCGCCAGAGGTGACGGCGGACCCGCCCGCAGAGGGCCCGCCTGTCGACCTCGCGCAGCCCGACGAGCCGGCAAAGCCGGTGCCGCGCCGCGGGGGGCAGTTGGGCATGGCCCTGGCCGCGCTGGCGGTGGTGGCCGGCGGCGGCTTTGCGGCGGCCTGGTTCGACGTGCTGAAGCTGCGTGGCGCCGACCCGGTTCCGGCGCTGGAGCAGCGCCTCACCGCGCTGGAAGGCACCGCCACGACGGATGCCGCCGCGCTGGCCGCCCTGACCGACCGGCTTGCCGCGGCCGAGACGGCGCTGGCCGCCGCGACCGAAGGCCAGACCGACGTGGCAGCGCTGGAGCAGCGTCTGGCCGCGCTGGAGGCGGCGTTGCAGCAGATCGCCGAATCTCCGGTGGCGGCTGATGGCGGCGTGTCCGGCCCGGCGGTGGCGGCGCTGGCGGCCCAGGTCCAGGCGATGAAGGACGATCTGGCGGCGTTGCAGGCAACGACTGGCGCCGGGCAAGAGGCCATCGCGATGGCGGTGGATGCCGCGATGGCCGACTGGTCCGCCGCGCAAGAGGCCAAGGCCCAGGCTGCGGTCGACGCGGCCCGCCAGCAGGCGCAGCTGATCGAGGCCTACGACCGCCTCCGCGCCGCTGCCCAATCAGGCGCCCCCTATGCCGAGGCCCTTCCCGCGCTAGCGGGCGTGACGCTGGCCCCGGCCCTGCGCGACGGGGCCGAGACCGGCCTGCCGACGCCGGCCACCCTGGCCGACACCTTCCCCGAGGCCGCCCGCCGCGCGCTGGAGGCCTCTCTGCGCGCCACGGGGGGCGAGGGGCTGGGCGACCGGCTGCTGACCTTCCTGAGGGTGCAGACCGGCGCGCGGTCACTGGAGCCGCGGGACGGCGCCGACCCCGATGCCATCCTGTCGCGCGCCGAGGCCGCGGTGGCGGTCGGAGACGTCGCTGCCGCGCTGGCCGAACTGGCCGCCCTGCCCGAGTCCGGGCGGGCGGAACTGTCGGACTGGACGGCGCGGGCCGAGACCTATCTGGCCGCGCAGGCCGCACTTGCGGCGCTGGCCGCCGAACTGGAACTGGAGGGGGATCGCCCGTGATCTGGTCGCTGACAAAGGTGGTGGCGTTCCTGGTCCTGATCGCGGGACTTGCGGTGCTGGGCGGGATCCTGTCGGACAGCGGCGAAGCGCTGCGGATCAGCGCCGGCGGGATGGAATTCACCCTGGGCCCATTGCAGGCGGTGGTGCTGGGCATCCTGCTGCTGGTGTCGGTCTGGCTGCTGCTCAAGGTGCTGGGCCTGTTGTCGGCGACGGTGCATTTCCTGAACGGCGACGAAACCGCGATCAGCCGGTACTTTGACCGGAACCGCGAACGCCGCGGTTATGCGGCGATGTCCGAGGCGCTGGTGGCGCTGGCCTCGGGCGAACATGCGGCGGCGATCCAGCGCGCCCGCACCGCCGAGCGCCTGCTGAAAAAGCCCGAGATCACCACCCTGCTGGTCGCCCAGGCGGCCGAGGCCGCGGGGGATGGCCGGGCCGCCGTGGCCGCCTACAAGGAGTTGTTGCAGACCGACGCCACCCGTTTTGTCGCGGTGCGCGGGCTGTTGCGCCACAAGCTGGCCGAGGGCGACACCGATACCGCGCTGAAGCTGGCGGAAAAGGCCTTTGCGATCAAACCCCGGCATTCCGAGACGCAGGATATCCTGCTGAAACTGCAGGCCGGGTCGCGCGACTGGAAGGGCGCGCGGCAGACCCTGGGGGAAAAGCTGCGCAGCGGCGCCCTGCCGCGCAGCGTCTATCGCCGCCGCGATGCGCTGCTGGCCCTGCAGGAAGCCAAGGCGATTACCGACGAGGACAAGCCGATCGAGGCGCGCGAGGCCGCGATCGAGGCCAACAAGCTGTCGCCCGACCTGATCCCGGCCGCGGTGATCGCGGCGCATGCGCTTGCCGCCAAGGGCGACCGCAAGGGCGCGACCCGGGTGCTGAAAAAGGCCTGGGAGGTGCAGCCGCACCCCGACCTGGCCGCCGCCTTTGCCGCGCTGGAACCCGAAGAGACTCCCGACGACCGGCTGAAGCGGTTCAAGGCCCTGCTGTCGATCCGCCCCGAGGACGAGGAAACCCGCCTGACCCGGGCCGAGCTTTTGCTGGCGGTCAAGGATTTCACTGCCGCGCGGCTGGCCCTGGGCAGCCTGGCCGACGATCACCCGACGCAGCGGTCGCTGGCGATCCTGGCCGCGGCGGAACGCGGCAGCGGGGCCGAAGATGCCGTGGTGCGGGCGATCCTGGCGCGGGCGCTGTCGGCCTCGCGCGGGCCGCAGTGGTGCTGCGACAAGTGCCAGGCCGTGCAAGAGGAATGGGTGCCGATCTGCCC
Source organism: Fuscovulum sp. (assembly GCA_018058035.1). Taxonomy (GTDB): domain Bacteria; phylum Pseudomonadota; class Alphaproteobacteria; order Rhodobacterales; family Rhodobacteraceae; genus Pseudogemmobacter. The sequence continues at coordinate 27,652 of JAGPCN010000006.1, read as the reverse complement.
CGATTGCGGCGGATTCGACACCCTGTCCTGGCGCGAACCCGCACACGAGCCGCGGCTGCGCCCCGGCACATCGGCCGACCTGGCGCCGATGCTGTTCGGCCAGGAGCCAGCCCCCGTCATCGACGCCTCGCCAGCCGAGGACGCCACCGCCCCCGAGACCCCGCAAGAGAGCCCCGACGAAATCCTGCGCCGCGCAAATTAGGGCTACACACCCGGCGGGGCCAATGCTAATAGCCTGCCCGACCGGCGGCCACGCCCGCCGATCGACGAGAAGTGCCGCTGTAGCTCAGCTGGTAGAGCACGTCATTCGTAATGATGGGGTCGGGGGTTCGAGTCCCTTCAGCGGCACCACTTCTCTCTCTTCGGAAAGCAGGCCCGCAGGACGTCGCGGATGACCAGGCGGTCAGGAATGGCCCGCCCGTGTTCGGGGCGGGCCGGGACGGTCACTTGACCGAGGCCAGGTAGGCCGCGACATCCTCGGCGCCCTTGGCCAGCTTGAAGGTCATCTTCGACTTGGCGTCGTCTTCGCCCAGCGTCTCCTTCAGCCAGGCTGCCGGATCGGTCACATAGACGACCAGGCTGGCCTCGTCCCAGACGGTGCCCTTTTCGCCGACTTCCACGATCGACTCGCCATACTTGAAGTCGGCGACCGAGCCGACCGTGCGGCCCACGACGCCGTACAGGTTGGGGCCGGTCTTGCCGCCCTTGACGATCTCGGTGCCGTCCGGGGCCACGATGGCATGGCAGGACTTGCACTTCTTGAATTCGGTCTCGCCCTTGGCGGGGTCGCCGGCCAGTGCCGGGCTGGCCAGCGACAGGGCGGCCAGCGTGGCCAGGATTGCGTGCTTCATCAGGTGTCTTCCTTCTGTTGTTGAACGTTTCGCGGGCCGTCTTCGGCCTGGCGGATCAGATGCCGCACCCAAAGCGCGGCTGCCCAGGTGGCGGGCAGCGACAGGGGCAGCGCGCCCCACAGCGCTGCAACCGGCGAGATGGCGGGCGCCCATCCGGCCGAATGCAGGATCAGCCCGAACAGGAACAGGTTGATCGCCACCGCCCCCGCAACGAAGGGCCACAGGATCAGACCCAGCCGCCAGGGCAGCTCAGTGCGAGGTGCCATCTTCAAAGCTGATCTTGTTCCAGACATTGTACTTTCCCGAAGGCTTGACCATCGGCAGCCGCGTCACCTCGGCAAAGGTCGCGGCGTCATAGACGATCACGGCGCCGTCCATCTCCCAGATCGAGACCAGCGCGAACCGGCCGTCCTTGGTGAATTCGGTATGCGCCACGGTCTTGCCGGGTTCCGGTTTCAGCACCTTGACCACCTCAAGCGACTGCTTGTCGATGATGTGCATCTCGCCCTTGTGTTCACCGGTAAAGACATCGGCCCACAGGTAGGGCGTGCCGTCATGGCTGCGCAGGAAAAAGCCGGGGCCCGAGGTCTCGATCACCTTGACCAGGCTCCAGTCCTCCATGTCGATCACGCTGATCCGCGGTTCGTTCAGGTGCGGGATGGCAACGACGCGGTGGCCGTTGCGGTTCCAGCTGATGCCGGAGCCCAGGTGAGGCATGCCGGGCAGGGGCAGGGTTGCGATCTCGCGGCCGACGTCCAGGTTGACGACGACGCCGGTCTCGCCCTCGCGGTTGGCACCGATCAGTTCGCGGTAGTCGGGCGAAAAGAAGAAGTCGTCCAGCGGGGCCGAAACGTCGATGCGGCGGCGGGCGAACAGGCCGCGTTCGACGCCAAGCGCCTCTTCCATGCCGTTCTCGTTGGAGTGGACGAAGCCTTCGGAATAGGGGCCGCCGTCTTCGGTAAAGGCGATCTCCCAGATCTCGGGCACGTCCTTCAGCGCCAGCACGAAGGTGCCGCGTTCGGGCGCCTGGTAGACCGCCGAGACCCGGCTGGGGTCGCCGGTGCGGCCGGTGACGTCGAAGACGCGGGCGACGGTCAGGTCGGCCGCGTTCAGGATGGTCAGGGTGGCGGGCAGATAGTTGGCCACGGCCAGGTACTTGCCGTCCGAACTCATCGCGATGTTGCGGCTGTTCAGCCCGGCGCGCACGCGGCCCACCTCGTGCAGCGACCAGACATCGTATTTCTGCACCCAGCCGTCGCGCGACATCACGAAGACATAGCGCCCGTCCGAACTGAACTTGGGTCCGCCATGCACCGCAAAGGGGGTCTGGAACCGGTCCAGCACGGCAAAGCTGTCACCGTCCAGCACCGAGATATGGCTGTCGCCGGTTTCCACCACCAGCGTGATGTTCATCGGATCGGCGTCGAACACCGGCGCTGTGGCGGGGGTGTAGTCGTCGCGCAGGGCGCGCGAGGCGGCGATCTCGTCCGCGCCCCAGACCGGCGTCGGGATCGGGGTCGAGACGAAGTCGGCAACGGCGGCGATGGCCTCGGGCGTCAGGGTATCGCGAAAGGCCGGCATCTGCGTCATCGGCCGGCCTTCGGCGATCACGGCGGCCAGCTTGTCGCCCTTCAGCCGCCCCAGGCTTTCCGGAATCAGCGCTGGCCCCTGCGCACCCAGCCGTGTTTCGGCGTGGCACGAGGCGCAAAGATCGGCATAGATCGCAGCCCCGTCCGGCTTGGCCCAGACGGCGCCCACGAACAGCAGCAGCACGACGGCGCTAGAGGAAACGATGCGCAGGATCATGGCTTTTCCCCCGGAAGGGCGTGACGTGCAGCCGCTCGGCCGCGTCGGCGCCGATCTCGGCATTGGTCAGGTAGCAGGCCGGGTCCTCGGCCCAGGGGTCGCCGGTTACTTGCAGGGCGCGGATGCGGGTGTTGCCGCCGCAGACTGCCTGGAAGGCGCAGGCCCCGCAGCGCCCCTTCAGCGGGCGGGGGCGGGTGCGCAGCGTGGCCAGCATCGGGTCGTCGCCCGTCCACAGCGTGCTGAACGGCACCTGCTTGACGCTGCCGACGGTATAGTCGGACCAGTAGGTATCGGGATGCACCTTGCCCTGCGGGTCGATGTTGGCGACGCCAAGGCCCGCCGAATTGCCGCCCCAGGCCTCCAGGTGCGCCCGCACATGCGCGGCCTTCTCGGCATCGAAGGTCTCTTCGACCCACCGCAGGAACAGCACCGCGTCGGCATCGTTGTTGCCGGTCACGATTTCCAGCGGCTGGCCGGTGCGGACGGCCTGCCAGGCCTGGTCGATCAGCATCTGCACGGCGGCGCGCGACCGGGCATGGGCGGCATCCTCGCCGCGGTTCTTGTCGCCGCGGCCGGCATAGACCAGGTGCGAGAGGTAGAACTTGTCCACCCCCTCGGCCCGGCACAGGTCCAGCATCCCGGGCAGGAATTCGGCGTTGTCCTCGGTGATGGTAAAGCGCAGGCCGACCTTGACGCCGCGCGCCTTGCAGGCCCGCACGCCCGCCAGCGCCGCGTCAAAGGCGCCCTCCTGGCCGCGGAACCAGTCGTTCATCGCGCCAAGGCCATCCAGCGAGATGCCGACGTAGTCGAAATCCAGATCGGCGATGCGGTCGATATGTTCGGCCACCTTCGTTCCGTTGGTCGACAGCGACAGGTGGCGGAACCCCAGCTCTTTCGCACGCTCGGCCAGGGGGAAGAAGTCGAACCGGCTCAGCGGCTCGCCACCCGACAGGATCAGCGCGGGAATGCCGAAGCCGTGCAGGTCGTCCAGCACCGCCATCGCCTGCTCATGCGTCAACTCGCCCGGAAAGGGCACATCGGCGCTGGTGGTGTAGCAGTGGCGGCAGCGCAGGTTGCAGGTGCGCGTCAGGTTCCAGATCACCACCGGCTTCACCGCGCCGCCGCGGGTGCGGACCGGCGTCGGCGCGACCAGCTCGCGCATGTATTGCGTCAGGCGAAACATCAGCCTTCCCCCGTCAGGCGCAGCCCGGTCTTCTTCAGGATGCGCGTGGAATACAGGATGTCATGGCCGCGGCAGGCATCGCCCAGCAGGGCCGCGACCTCGGTCCGCCGGGTCTCGACCTCGTCGCGGCTGTGGCCGTGCAGCATGGCGAACAGGTTGTAGGGCCAGTCGGGCAGGGCGCGCGGGCGACGGTAGCAGTGCGACACGAAATCCAGCGCGCCGACGCGGGCGCCCAGGGTATCGACCTGCGCATCGGCGACGTCCCAGACGCTCATCCCGTTGGCGACCAGGCCCAGGGCATAGTGGTTGGGCGCCAGCGCGATGCGGCGGATCACGCCGGCCTCCTGCATCGCCGCCATGCGCGCGATCACTTCGTTTTCGCCCAGGCCCAGCCAACGCGCGACCTCGGCAAAGGGCGCGGGCACCAGTGGCAACCCGCCCGAGGTGGCGGCGATGATGCGGCGGTCGATGGCGTCGATGGTCATGCGGCAACCCTGAAGCCGATGAAGAATTCGCGTTCCTTGGGAAACCGCAGCACCCGAAGGCCCGTCTCCCGCTCGATGCGCGCGGCTGCCTTGTCGATCCCCTCGGGCCGTTCGGTGGCCAGGACGAACCACATGTTCAACCGGTGCGCGCGCTCATAATTATGCGCCACCTCGGGCAGGGCATTGACCAAAGTCACGACCGCGTCGAACCGGTCCTGCGGCACCGCCATGGCGCAGAGGCAGAAGGCCCCGCCCATCGCCTCGGCGTCGAAAAAGGGGCCAAAGCGGGTGACGGCGCCGATCTCGCGCAGGCGGGCGATGCGGGCGATCAGCTCGGCCTCGTCCAGGTGCAGGGTGGCGGCGATCTCGGCAAAGGGATGCGGGCAGATTGGCAGGCCGTCCTGAAGCGCGTTCAGGATGGCGCGGTCGGCATCGTCCAGCGTGCCGGGGGGAAGCGGGGCACCTCTCATGCGACCTCTCCGATCAGGGCGCCCGTCTGCTTGAAGCAGCGGGTCGAGAACAGCGGCTTGCAGGCAACTCCGGCCAGTTCCGGCAGCGCGCGGGCGGCGTCCAGCACCGCCAGCGCCTCGGCCCGCGAGCGGCCGTGGATCATCGAATACAGCGTCCAGGGCCAGGCGCCGGGCACCGACAGCCGCTGGTAGCACAGCGTTACTCCGGGCTGCGCCGCCAGCGCGCGGCCCGCAGCTTCGATCCGGTCCACCGGCAAGTCCCAGACCACCATGGCGTTCGAGGTCCAGCCCAGCGGGCGGTGGCGCACGATCACGCCCAGGCGGGTGATGATGCGGGCGGCGCACAATTCGGCGATGCGGGCGCGCAGCGCGGGTTCGGGCGTGCCCAGCCAGCCGGCGATCGCCGCAAAGGGCGCGGGCACCAACGGCAACCCCTTGGACAGCGCCGCCAGCAGGGCGCGGTCGCTGTCGGTCAGGGGTGTCTGCGCGGGCGGGCGGTCGGCCGTCATCGGCCGCGCCGCGCCGGTCAGCCGGAACCCGAGGTCGATGTTGAAGGCCCGCACCAGCCGCAGGTCCAGCACGCGCAGGCCGGTCGCCGCGCGGATGCGGTCCAGGCTGGAGGCCAGCGCCGCCGGATCGGGCGCGGTGGCGACGAACCACAGGTTCCAGTCATCCTCGCGCTGGTAGGAGTGGTTGACTCCCGGCTCGGCCCCCACCTGCGCCGCGACGGTGCTCAGCCGCGACGGCGGCACCGCCATCGCCGCAAGGGTCGAGGCGCCCACCGTGTTCGGCCGCACGGTGGCCCCCACCCGCGCCACGGCCCCCAGCGTCTGCAATCGTTGCAGCCGGTCGATCACCTGCGCTTCGGTCAGGCAAAGCGTCTCTGCAATGGCGGAAAACGGGTGCTCGACCAGCGGCAGGTCACGCTGGAATTCATCCATCAGCCGCAGGTCGATGGGGTCGTGGCCGGACATGGTCTAAAGCCCCGTCTGGTGCGCGCGGGCGGTAAAGAAGATGCCGCTCGGGCTGTCGGCGGCGATCTCTGCCACCTTCTCGCGGGTTCGGGTGTCGTAGATCAGCACCTTGTTGTCATCGCGACTGCTGATCCAGACCTCGGCCCCGCGGGGCGCGAATTCCATGTGCAGCACCGCCTTGCCGGGGGTCAGCGTGGCGACCACCTGATGGCTGCGGCTGTCGATCACCTGCACCGTGTCGTTCAGCGGCGTTGCAAAGTTGACCCAGACAAAGGGGCTGGCCGGTTGCGCGATGACAAAGACCGGCTGGCCATGGGTGGGCGTGGTGGCCACCGTCTGCTGGCTGTCGCGGTCCACCCACAGGATCTCGTGCCGGCCGACGGCGGGCAGGGCGTACTGGCCTTCGGTAAAGGCCCAGCCCTGCAGGTGCGGCATCTTGTAGACGGGCATGTCCTCGCCCGTCTTGCCGTAGTCGGTCAGAAATTTTTGCGGCGTCGGTTCTGCATCCCACAGGTCAAAAGCCGTCACGCCCTTTTCGCCGAAAAGGCCCACCAGATAGGTATGCGCATCGTCGGTCAGTACCGCGTCGAACGGGTTCAGCCCGGCATTGCCCAGAAGGGTGATATCAGGCTCTGCGCCGGCGAAATCGCCCAGGAACACCTCGCCCGTGTCCCAGACTGTCCAGGCAAAGCGGCGGCCCGGAACATCGACCAGGCCGATGGTCTTGCCGGCGGCGGGGATGTCGGCCACCAGGGCCAGGGTGTCGGCGTCGAACACCTTGACCCCACCGGGTTCATAGTTCGACACCGCGACCAGCTTGCCATCGTCGCTGATCGCGCCGCCGATCGAATTGCCGGCCTGCACCGTGCGCGCGGCGATACTGCGGGTCAGCAGGTCGACCTTGGTCAGCCCGCCGTCGCGGCCAAAGACATAGGCAAAGCGTTCGTCGGGCGAATAGGTCAGCGTGGCGTGGCTAAGGTCGCCCAGGCCTTCGATCCGGGCCAGCGCGGCGCGGTCCGAGCGGTCGACCAGCACCAGGCTGCCGTTGGCGCGTTCGATCACCAGACCCAGGTCGCCGGTGGCGGCGGGGTCGTCGGCCCCCGCCCATAGCGGAGCGGAAATCAGGGAAAGAGCAAGAACAGAGACGAGTCCGATGCGGCGCATCACGGGGTTTCCTTTTTCAGCCAGGCCGCGATCCACAGCGCCTCGTCTTCGGTCAGAAGCGGGCGCCAGGGCGGCATCGCGGTGCCGGGAATGCCATCCAGGATGATCAGGGCCAGCCCCTCGCGGTCGGCATGGGCCAAGGCCTCGGGCGTCAGCGGGCGGCCCAGGCCGCCCTTCATCGTCAGCCCGTGGCACGACCCGCAATCCTGGGTCACGATATGTTCAAGCTCGGCCGCGCGGCCCTGCGGCATCTCGGCCAGCGCGGGCGCGCAGGTCAGCAGCAGGGCCAGCAGGCTACGCATAGGCCGCCATCCCCGGCCCGTCGCAAAGCGCCGCATCGGCGGCGGCGATCTCGGGATACATCCCCGCGACATGCCCGATCACGAACAGCACCGGAGCCTCGGGCTGCGCCCGGGCCGCATCAGTTCCGATGGCGCCCAAGGTGGACAGAAAGCGCGTCTCGCGCGGGGTGGTCGCGGCACTGACCGCCAGCACTGGCAGGGTGGGCGACATGCCGTGCCGCATCAGCTGCAACGCGATTTCGGCAATGTTAGAGACGCCCATGTAGACGACCAGCGTGGTTTCCTCGCTGGCCAGAGAGGCCCAGTCCAGGTCCAGGCTGGCATCGCGGGCGCGGTGGCCGGTGACATAGCGCACGCCGGTCGCCAGGCCGCGGTGCGTCAGCGGAACGCCGGTGCTGGCCGCCACGCCCTGCGCCGAGGTGATGCCCGGCACATAGGAGACCGCCACGCCGGCGGCGCGGCAGGCCTCGGCCTCTTCGCTGCCGCGGCCGAAGATCAGCGGATCGCCGCCCTTCAGCCGGGCTACCGACAGGCCCTCGTGCGCAAGGTCGACCAGCAGGGAGTTGATCGCCTCTTGCGGCACCTTGTGGAATTTCGGCAGCTTGCCGACATCGACGCGCCGGGTGCCAGCCGGCACCAGCGCCATGATCTCGGGCGAGACCAGCCGGTCATGCACCACGACATCGGCCGATTGCAGCGCGCGCAGCGCCTTGATCGTCAGCAGGTCGGGGTCTCCGGGGCCGCAGCCGATCAGATACACATGGCCCGCGGGCAGTCTGGGGGACAGGTCTTTCATGGCTCACCCGGTCGGCTGGCTTATGGGGAAAGGTTGGCGGGGGCCTGCGCCACACGGGCCCCCGCCTTGCGCGCAGGCGTCAGTAGACGTCGTCGCGCGTGTTCAGGACGTTGAACTTGCCGGTCGGCGTGATCAGGCGCGGGTCCTTGATCACGGTCTTCAGCTCCAGCGTCTTGTCATCGACCACGACGATGGCCGATTCCTTGTCTTTCGAATTCCAGACGCTGAACCAGATCTCGGTGCCGTCCTTGTTGAACTCGGGCTGCACCACGCGCGGCTGGCCTTCGGGAATGCCCGCCCACTCGCCGATCGGCAGGGTGGTGAACTCGGGGTCCACGTTCGGATCGCCACCCATCGCCGTGATGTCGAACACCGCGACCGAGGCCGAGATTTCCGCATCCGGGTTCAGCGGCGCATCCACGTACAGGTGCGTGCTGTTCGGGTGGGTCTTGATGAACAGCGAGCCGCCGCCAAGCGCATAGAAGCTGTCGACGATCTTCCAGGCCTGGTCCGGGTGCCCTTCGGGGTCGGTCCCGATCAGCGCCACCGATTCGTCACCCAGGTGCGAGGTCGACCAGACCGGCCCGTAGACCGGGTGGGTGAAGTTGGCACCGCGTCCGGGGTGGGGTGTCTGGCCGCCGGTCTCGACCAGGGCGGTCAGCTTGTCTTCCTTGGTGTCGACCACGGCGATCTTGCCGCGGGCGTTGGCTGCCACCAGGAAATAGCGCTTGCTGCTGTCGAACCCGCCGTCATGCAGGAAGCGCTCGGCTTCGATCTCGGTCATCTTCAGGTTCTTCAGGTCGGTGTAGTCGACGAACAGGATCTTGCCCGTCTCTTTCACGTTCACGATGAACTCTGGCCTGAAGTGCGACGCGAGGATCGAGGCGACGCGCGGTTCCGGGTGATAGGTCTGCTCGTCGTAGATCATGCCGCGCGTGCCGACGATCTTCTTCGGCTCCAGCGTCTCGCCGTCCATGATCACGAACTGCGGCGGCCAGTAGGCCCCGGCGATTGCCAGCTTGTCCTCCCAGCCCTCGAACTTCGAGGTCTCGATCGACCGTGCCTCGATGCCGATCTTGATCGAGGCGACGGTGGCCGGCGTCTCCATCCAGAGGTCGATCATGTTGACCAGGCCATCGCGGCCGATGACGAAGAGATAGCGCCCCGAGGCCGAGATGCGGCTGATGTGAACCGCATAGCCGGTGTCGATCACGGCCTTGATCTCATACGAGCCGCCGTCGATCAGGGCGATCTGGCCCGCGTCGCGCAGCGTGACCGACATCAGGTTGTCGATGTCGATGTCGTTCATCTTCTCCTTCGGCCGGTCCTCGGGTTTGACCAGAACCTTCCAGGACGCCATCATTTCCGGCATCCCCCATTCGGGCGGCTGCGGCGGGTCCAGAAGGACATAGCGGGCCATCAGGTCCACGTCTTCTTCGCTCAGTTCACCCGAGGTGCCCCAGTTCGGCATCCCCGCCGGCGAGCCATAGGTGATGAACGACTTCACATAGTCGAAGCCGTTTTCGCGGGTGATGTCGGGCGTCAGCGGCTTGCCGGTCGCGCCCTTGCGCAGAACGCCGTGGCAGCCCGCGCAGCGCTCGAAATAGATCTTGGTGCCCTTCTGGAACTCTTCCTGGGTCATCACCGGATCGTCGGGCTTCAGGCCCGGGATCTCGACCTGAATCTCGGCCAGCGTGGTCATGCTGGGTTCATAGGCGGCGGCGGGGCCGTCGGCATGCTCCTTGGGCTTTTCTTCCGCGATCAGAGGCGCGGCAAGAAGGCCCAGCAGCAGCGCCGCACTGCCCAGAAGGACGGTCCTGGCGGGTCTTGCTCGGGGGGTCATGGGAATCTCTCCGTTCAGCTGGTGAGGCTGCGCCGGACCCTGCGGCGAAGGGCGCCCGCGCTCCTTGACTTTCGTTAAGGGGCGGCTGCGGCAGAATGTGCATGACGGTCGGCATGGCCCTTTTGCTTCGCCTTTTGCTCTGCCTTGTCCTGCTGGCGCAGCCGCTGGCCGCAGCCGGACCGCTGGTCGAGGATGCCCCGACCCCGACTGCCCCCACCGCCGACCAGGCGGCGCAGATGCTGGGCCTGTCCGGCCCCGTCGCAGTGGCCCGGATCGACACCGGAGTGCCCGGCTGGCAGGTCTCGCAGGGGGGCGAGGTGCGGGGGCATGTCGGGTCCACCTGGGAGATCGCGGGCTCGGTCGGCTACTCCGGCCGGCCGCTGGACGTGCTGGTGGCGATCACGCCCGATGCGCGCATCGCCGGGGCGATCCTGGTGCGCCACAACGAACCCGTGCTGACGCTGGGCATCTCGGATGCCGATATCGCGGCCTATGTGGCGGGGTTCGCGGGCTTTGACCTGACCGCGACCGGCCCGGCGCAGGGGGTGGGCTTGCCCGATGTCATCAGCCGCGCCACCGTGTCGACCGGGGTGATCCGCGACGGCATCCTGCGCACCGCGCGCACCCTGGCCATCGGGCGCGGCCTGATCGCCGGCGGTGGCGGGCTGGATCGCGTGTCCCTGTCCCCTGCCACCTGGGACCAGCTGCTGGCGATGGGCGCCCTGGCCGAAGTGCGGGTCTCGATGACCGAGGCGTCGCAGGCGCTGAAGGGCGCCAAGGTTCCGGTGCCACCCGGCGACGGCGATTTCCTGCACCTCTGGGCCGGCGTGATCGACACGCCCACCGTCGGGCAGACCCTGCTGGGCCAGCAGGGTTTTACCAACGCAGTCGGCAATCTGGGCGCCGGCGGGTCGGTCCTGATCGTGATGTCGGGCGGCGTGCAGTCGCACCGCGGCACCGACTGGAAGAAGACCGGAGTCTTTGACCGGCTGACCGTGGTGCAGGGCGCGACCCGCTGGCAGCCGACCGAGGCCAGCTATCAGATGGTCAAGAAGCTGGCCCTGCCCGAGGCGCCGCAGCCGAAAGAGATCAGCCTCTTCGCGCTGCCGCCGGAAATCGACCCTGTACAGCCCTTTTCGGTCGAAATCCGCGCCACCCGCGCGACCGATGGCGGAGAGGTCGCGATGACGATTCCGCTGGCCTATGCCCTGCCAGAGGCCTTTGTCCTGGCCCCGCCGCCGGAACCCGAGCCGCTGTGGAAACAGGCCTGGGCCGCCAAGCGCCCGCAGATCGCCATCGTCGCGCTGATGCTGACCGTGCTGACGCTGATCCTGTTCGCCCAGGAATGGATCACCCGCCGCCCGCGGCTGTGGCGGATCGGGCGGCTTTCCTTCCTCGCCTCGACCTTCCTTGTCCTTGGCATGGGCCTGAACGGGCAATTGTCGGTCGTGCAGGTGGTGGCCTTCGTGCATTCGCTGCTGACCGGCTTTCGTTGGGAGACCTTCCTGATCGAGCCCGTCATCTTCATCCTCTGGGGCTTTACCGCCCTGGGCATGCTGTTCTGGGGCAGGGGTGTCTATTGCGGCTGGCTTTGCCCGTTTGGGGCGCTTCAGGAACTGACCAACGCCGCCGCGCAACGGCTGGGCGTGAAACAGATCGCCGTGCCGCAGGCGCTGCACGAACGGCTTTGGGTCATCAAGTATTCGCTGTTCATGGCCATCCTCGCGCTGTCGTTCTATTCGATGCACGACGCCCTGATCCTTGCCGAGGCAGAGCCGTTCAAGACCGCGATCAGCCTGCGCTTCATGCGCGCCTGGCCCTTCCTGCTGTTCGTCGCCGCCCTGCTGGGCGCGGGGCTGTTCATCGAACGCTTCTACTGCCGCTATCTTTGCCCGCTGGGCGCCGGCCTGGCGATTCCGGCCAAGCTGAAGATCTTTGACTGGCTGAAGCGCCGCCCGCAATGTGGCCGCGAATGCCGGATGTGCGAGACGAAATGCACCGTTGGCGCCATCGACGCCATCGGCCGCATCAACGCCAACGAATGCGTCCTGTGCCTGCGCTGCCAGGTCATCATGAATGACGCCGCGCAATGCCCGGTCCTGAAACGCCGCGCCCGAGCCGAGGTCGCGCCATGATCCGCCTCCTTTTTTCCGAAGGGTTCCGCATCTTTTTCCTGGCCGCCTGCGGCTTTGCCCTGGCCGCCCTGGGGCTGTGGGAGGGCTGGCTGGCCCTGCAAGCTGCCGGCGTACTGGTCGACCTGCCGGTCGCCATGGCCCCGCACCTGTGGCACGCGCATGAGATGGTCTTTGGCTATGGCGGGGCGGCCCTGGGTGGCTTTCTGTTGACCGCGGTGCCGAACTGGACCGGCGGCAAGGCGGCGCCGCATCGCTTCATCGCGGCGGTGTTCGGGCTGTGGCTGGCCGGGCGGGTGGCGATGCTGGCCAGCGGTGCCTTGCCGCCGCTGGTGGTGGCGCTGGCCGATCTGGCCTTTGTGCCGGTGCTGGTGGCCAAGATCGCGCAACAGCTGATCGCGCGGCCCAAGCCGCAGCAGATGATCTTTCTGGCGACGCTAAGCCTGCTGTGGCTGGCGAACCTGTGGTGCCACCTGGAATGGCTGGGGGTCTTGCGCGACGGGGTTGCGCCCGGCCTGCGCGCAGGTCTGCTGACGCTGACCGCGATGATCGTCATTCTGGGCGGGCGGGTGACGCCCGGCTTCACCCGCAACGCCATGGTCCAGGCGGGGCGAGAGGGCGATCACCCCCGGAACCCCGGCCCGCTGGCGGCGGCCGCCATTGCCCCCGCGCTGGCCCTGCCGGTCGCGCTGCTGCTGGGCCTGCCCGGCCCGGTGACGGCGGCGCTGGCGCTGGTTGCGGGCGTTGTGGCGCTGGCCCGAGTCGCGCTGTGGCGCGGCGTCTGGACGCTGACGCGCCCGATCCTGTGGACGCTGCACCTGTCCTATGCTCTGAACGCGGCCGGGCTGGTGGCCTTTGGCCTGGCGCAGCTGGACATCGGGTCCGAGATCGCCGCGCTGCACCTTCTGGGCATCGGCGGGGTGGGCGGCATGACACTGGCGGTCCTGTCGCGGGCCACGTTGGGCCATGCGGGGCGCGCGCTGATTGCGCCCGCGCCCGTGGCGCTGGCCTATGCGCTGGTGCCGTTGGCCGCGATGCTGCGCTTTGCCGCCGCGACCTGGCCGGCCGTCTACACCGCCGCCACCCTGACGGCCGGGGCGCTGTGGGTTGCGGCCTTTGCGCTGACGCTGGCCGCGCTTTGGCCCGCCTGGACCCAGCCGCGCCCTCCGCGCGCCCCTGCCGGAAAGCCCCCGTCATGAACCGCCGCCGCTTTCTGACCCTCTCGGCCGCCGCCCTGATCGCCGCGCCCGGACATGCCGGGGCCGTCACCGACTGGCAGGGCACCGGACTTGGCGCCGCCGTGTCGCTGCGCCTGGTGGGCGCCGATCCTCACCAAGCCCGCCAAACCTTTGCCCGTGTCGAACAGGCGCTTCAACGGATCGAGTCGCTGGCCTCGCTTCACCGGGATTCGGCTCTGACGCGGCTGAATCGCGATGGCCACCTGGCCTGGCCCGCGCCCGAGTTGCAGGACCTGCTGGCGCTGGCCGGGCAGGTCCACGGCGCCACGCAAGGCGCCTTCGACCCCACGGTGCAGCCGCTATGGCTGGCCATCGCCACCGGCCAGGCGCCGGATCCCGCCCTGATCGGCTGGGACCGCGTCACGCTTTCCCCGCAAGAGATTCGCCTGGACCATGGCCAGCAGCTGACGCTGAACGGCATCGCCCAGGGCTGGGCCGCCGACCGAATCGCCGCCTTGCTGAAGACCCAAGGGTTTGCCGATGCGCTGATCGACATGGGCGAGGTCAGCGCCCTTGGCCGGCACCCCGACGGCCGCGACTGGACGGCGCGGATTGTCGATCCCGAAGGCTCTGCGCTGGCGGAAATCGGCCTTTCAGACCGTGCGCTGGCGACCTCTTCGCCGCGGGGCACGCTGATCGGCGCGGACCGGCCGCACATCATCGGGCCGCAGGGGCAGCCGCCACTGTGGCAGACCGTTGCCGTCAGCGCCCCCCGTGCCGCGCTGGCCGACGCGCTGTCGACCGCCTTCTGCCTGATGCCCCGCCCGGCGATCGACGCGGCCCTGGCCCGGTTCCCCGGCGCCCGGCTTGAGGTTCTGGCCTGACGGCCCGAATGTCGCACCCCCCCGGTTGACTTTTGTTAAGGCCCCCCGCTCGCCGGCGGTTCACACCCACGTTACCTGAAACGCTCCGGGGAAGGATTCCGCCATGCGCGAAGTCATGACCAAGAGCATGGCCCGAAACATCTTCTACGGCGGGTCATTGTTCTTCATCCTGATTTTCGTGGGCCTCACGGCCCTCTCACACCGCTATATCGTCACCACCTCGACCGACGTCGCCACGCTGACCGACAGCGTTGCCGCCGGCAAACACCTTTGGGAAAAGCACGCCTGCATCAACTGCCACACGATCCTCGGCGAAGGCGCCTATTACGCGCCGGAACTGGGCAACGTGATGACCCGCTGGGGTGTCGAACCCGGCGACAACGAAGGCGCCTTCACCGCGCTGAAGGGCTGGATGGATGCGATGCCCACCGGCATCGAAGGCCGCCGGCAGATGCCGAACTTCGGCCTGACCGACGACGAATACCGCAACCTCGCCGATTTCCTGCTGTGGACCGACACGATCCGCGCGCAGGACTGGCCCCCGAACGACGCGGGCTGAGGAGACGCCATCATGAAATACCAATCGCAAAAGATCGCGCTGGCCTACTTTGCCGTCGCGCTTGCCCTCTTCGCCGTGCAGGTGTCGATGGGCCTGATCCTGGGCTGGACCTACATCTACCCGAACTTCCTGTCCGACCTGGTCCCCTTCAACGTGGGCCGGATGCTGCACACCAACAGCCTGGTCGTCTGGCTGCTGCTGGGCTTCTTCGGGTCCGCCTACTACCTGATCCCCGAGGAATCGGAACGCGAGATCCACTCGCCCATGCTGGCCTGGCTGCAGCTGGCGATCTTCGTCCTGGGCACCGCCGGGGTGGTGGTGACCTATCTCTTCAACCTGTTCGACGGCAACTGGCTGCTGGGCAACGAGGGGCGCGAGTTCATCGAGCAGCCTCGCTGGGTCAAGGCCGGCATCGTCGTCGCCGCGCTGATCTTCCTCTACAACGTCTCGATGACGGTGCTGGCGGGCAAGAAGACCGCGATCACCAACATCCTGCTGCTGGGCCTCTGGGCGCTGGCGCTGCTGTTCCTGTTCGCCTTCGTGAACCCCGACAACCTGGCCTTGGACAAGATGTACTGGTGGTACATCGTCCACCTCTGGGTCGAGGGAACGTGGGAACTGGTGATGGCCTCGATCCTGGCCTTCCTGATGCTCAAGCTGACGGGGGTTGACCGCGAGGTCGTGGAGAAATGGCTTTACGTCATCGCCGCGCTGGCGCTGTTCTCGGGCATCCTCGGCACCGGCCACCACTACTACTGGATCGGCACGCCGGGCTACTGGCAGTGGATCGGTTCGATCTTCTCCAGCCTCGAAGTCATCCCCTTCTTCGCGATGATGAGCTTTGCCTTCGTCATGGTCTGGAAGGGCCGCCGCGACCACCCGAACAAGGCCGCGCTTCTGTGGAGCCTTGGCTGCGCGACGCTGGCCTTCTTCGGTGCCGGGGTCTGGGGCTTCCTGCACACGCTGCACGGGGTGAACTACTACAGCCACGGCACGCAGATCACCGCGGCGCACGGGCACCTGGCCTTCTACGGCGCCTATGTCTGCCTTAACCTGGCGATCATCAGCTATGCCATGCCCCACCTGCGCGGACGTGACCCGTTCAACCAGGTGCTGAACATGGCCTCGTTCTGGCTGATGTCGGGCGGCGTGGTCTTCATGACCTTCACGCTGACCTTTGCCGGCACGATCCAGACGCACCTGCAGCGCGTCAACGGAGAGGCCTTCATGGACGTGCAGGACCAGCTTTGGATCTTCTATGCCATGCGCTTCGGTTCGGGTGTGGCCGTGGTCCTGGGTGCGCTGCTGTTCATCTACGCCGTCGCCTTCCCGCGGCGCGAGATCATCGAGCCTGGCCTTTCGGCCCCGGCGGAGTGATGCAGATGGATGGTACCCATATCAAGACGGAGGGGGCGACAGCCCCCTTCTACCTGCCCCAGGGCGATGAAGTTTCGGTCTTTCAGGCCGCCGCCGCCCACCGCCTGCCCGTGCTGCTGAAAGGCCCCACCGGCTGCGGCAAGACCCGCTTCGTCACTCACATGGCGGCCCGGCTGGGCCGACCCCTCTATACCGTCGCCTGTCACGACGACCTGTCCGCCGCCGACCTGATCGGCCGCTGGCTGCTGAAGGGCGGCGAGACGATCTGGGTCGATGGTCCCCTGACCCGCGCGGTGCGCGAAGGCGCGATCTGCTACCTCGACGAGGTGGTCGAGGCCCGCAAGGACGTGACCGTGGTCCTTCACCCGCTGACCGACGATCGCCGCATCCTGCCGATCGACCGGACGGGAGAAGAGCTTGAGGCGCACCCCGACTTCCTGTTGGTGGCCAGCTACAACCCCGGCTATCAGAACATCCTGAAGACGCTGAAACCCTCGACCCGCCAGCGCTTTGTGTCGCTGGAGTTCACCTTCCCCAAGCCGGAACACGAAATTCCCGTGGTCGCCCGCGAATCCGGCCTGCCCGAAGCGCAGGTGCAACCGCTGGTCCGCCTGGCCAACAAGCTGCGCGCGATGAAGGGCCAGGACCTTGAGGAAGGCGTTTCCACCCGCCTTGTCGTCTACTGCGCCCAGCTTATCCACGGGGGCATGCCCATCGACCGCGCCATCCGCGCCGCGATGATCGAACCGCTGACCGACGACCCGGATGTGAAGGCCGGGCTCCGCGATCTTGTGACTGCCGTTTTCGGGTGAGGCCGGCGATGTCACGGATCGAGTTCGAGCCATGGGAACCCGAAGAATCCGTCGGGAAACTGTGGCACGCCTTTGCCAGCCGTCTGGATGGCGACCCCATCCACGACGGAGCCCGTGTCCTGCTGTCACAGGTAGGCGGACGGCTGGCAGTCCTTTTCCGCGGCCTTGGCGGTGACGCCGCCGTGGAAATCAAGCCGGTGGGGATGGAAACCTCGCACCACCGGCTCTCGTTCCTGCGCAAGCTTGGCACCTGGGCCGAGACCTCGCCAAGGGCCAGCTTTGACGGCGCCACCCTGCGCCTGCCCGAATCCCTGGCGGTCTTTCCGGTGGCCGAGGCGAACGCCGCGCTTTACGTCTGGCTGGCCGCCGCCGCCGTGGCCCTGCGCGACCGTGAGGCCACCGAGACTTCCGACCCGCTGCAGGCCGACCTTGCCGCCATCGAAACTGCCCGGGCGATGACCGAGTCTGCATTGGCCAATGCCCCCGGCTTCGCCAAGCTGCATGCCGACCTCTGCGAGGCGACGCTGTTCTTCCGCCGCACTCCGCATCTGCCGCCGGTCGAAGCGGCCATAGAGGCGCGCGTCCGCGCCGCCCTGGGTCAGGAGATCGCCCTGCCGCCGCTGCCCGCCAAGGCCCCGCGCGGCTACCGCCCGTTCCGGCCCGTCGCCCTCTGGCCCGACCTGCGCACCCTGTCGCGCAGCGAGACGACCGCCGTCGAGAACCGCCAGACCGAAGGGTCCCCCGAGGAAGCGGCCGAGGAAAAGACCGCCCGCCGCGCCCGCCGCCGCAAGGCCGACCAGGCCGACAGGAACGACAGCTTCATCCTGCACAAGTTCGAAGCCATCCTGTCGATGACCGAATTCCTGAACCTCAACCGCCGGGTCGAGGACGACGACGAGGATACCGCCCGCAAGGCCGCCGACGACCAGGACGAGATCGGCCTGGCCCAGGTCTCCAAGGCCCCCGCCACCCGCCTGAAACTGCATCTTGACCTTGCGCCCGAGGACGTCGACCGCGAGGCGCTTTCCGGCACCGCCACCTATCCCGAATGGGACGTCAGAACCAACGCCTACCTGCCAGCTCATGCCCGCGTCCTCCACTCGCGCACAGAGGCCAGCACCCTGACGCCCCCGTTTCGGGCCGACCCGCGCGCCGCCGCGCGCATTCGCGCCGTCCGACGCCAGTTCGAGGCCTTGCGTCCCAGCCTCGTCTCGACACCTGGCCACCCGGACGGCGACGTGCTTGACACCGAACGGGCGGTGCGCGCGCGGGTCGATTTTTATGCCAGCGGCGAAGGGACCGACCGGGTCTGGCGCCAGACCCGCCCCGAACGCCGCGACCTTGCCGTGTCGATCCTGCTGGACGTCAGTCGCAGCACCGAAAGCGCCATTCCCGGCCACGGCCACGAAGGCCGATCCGTCATCGACATCGAACGCGAGGCGCTGGCGGCGCTGGCCTGGGGCCTGGACGCCTGCGGCGACAGCTTTGCGATCCACGCATTTTCCTCGCTCAAGCGATCGCGCGTCTTCGTGCAAGAGGTGAAAGGCTTTGCCGAGCCGATGACCGAGGCGACCGAGCAACGAATTGCCGCGCTGAAACCGGGCCACTACACCCGCCTTGGCGCCGCGATCCGCCACACCTCGGCGCTCTTGACCAAAGAGGCACGGAAACGGCGCCTGCTGCTGGTGATCACCGACGGCAAGCCGAACGACCTGGACCACTACGAAGGCCGCCATGGCATCGAAGACAGCCGGATGGCCGTACTCGAGGCCCGTCGCGCCGGCCACTCGGTCTTTGGCATCACCGTGGACCGCGACGGCAAGAGCTGGTTTCCCCGGCTGTTCGGCCAGGGCGCCTTTGCCCTGATCCCGCACCCCGAGAAACTGACCCAGGCCCTGCCGCAGATCTATCGGCAGCTTGTCATCGGATGACCGAGAAACCTGACGCCGCCGCTCTTCGGTCACTTCGTGCCTCATCGCTGACAATCCGCGACGAGGAGACGAAGTCGAACGAGGAGCATCGCCCGGGCCAACTCCCCGGCGAGCTGATGATGTGGGTCCTGATCCTGTCGGAACTTGCCGTCTTCGGCGCGGGCCTCCTGGCCTTCCTTGCCGTCCGCCTGACCGATCCAGCGGGCTTTGCCGAGGCCCAGACCCATCTTCACCGCACCGGCGCCGCCGCCAACACGCTGGTCCTGGTCACTTCGGGCTGGCTGGCCGCTCTGGCCACCCGCGCGGCCGAAACAGGCGATATCCGCCGTCTGCGCCTGCTGCTGGCCCCTGCGATCCTGCTGGGCGCGGTGTTCCTGGTTCTGAAGGCCAGCGAATATGCCGACCTCTTCGCGCAAGGCATCGGCACCGAGACTCATGCCTTCTACACCTTCAGCTTCCTCCTGACCGGCTTTCACGCCGCCCATGTGCTGGCGGGCATGGTCCTGCTGGCGCTGGTCGGTTGGCTTGCCAGCCCCAAGGCCGTCGAGACCGGAGCAGCTTTCTGGCACATGGTGGACCTGGTCTGGGTCCTGCTGTTCCCCGTGGTCTACCTGCTATGAGCGGTGTCACCAAGGCCTGGGCCTGGCTGGTCGCCCTGTCTGCTGCCTCGACCGGGCTTGCGGCCTCGGGGCTGGCGGGGCCAACCTTCGCGCTGTGCGTGCTGGCACTGGCGGGGTTGAAGGCCCGGGTGATCCTGTCCCGCTACCTTGGCCTTGTGTCAGCGCCCGGCTGGCAACGCGGCTTCGACCTTGGGCTTGGCCTGTTCCTGGCCACCTGCGCCACGCTGGCGCTGGCCGGCTGAGCGCCCCTCACGCCGCCCTGACGGCCGCCGCCAGGGTCTCGGGCAGGTCGAATTCGGCCAGCACCCGAGCCCGCCCTTCGGCCGACATCTTGCGGGCGGTCTTGCCGACGATATCGACCACCGCGGCCTCGTCCCGACCGGCGGCGAAGGGCGCGAAATACCATGTCAGGAAGACGAAACAGATCACGTCCTCCAGCGCCTGCACCTCGGGGTCGCGCTTGATCCCGTCCTTGCGCAACAGCACCCCCACGCGGTCGCAGTCGTCAGCGCCATAGCCCGCCCCGGCCATGATTCCGGCCACCCGCGCGGCGTGTCGCCGGCCCTGCTCGCGCCGCCAGGCGTGATAGCCCTCTTTCCCCTCGGGGAAATCCGACCGCGGCAGCAGCCAGCGTTCCACATGCTGCCCGCGCGCCGCGATCTGCAGCACCTCGGAGGTCCCCGGAAACAACCGGGCCAGTTCCGCGCTCATCCGCTGGCCGTAGACCAGCGCCTCGGCCTTGGGGTCGGCGGCGTTGGCGGCATCCACTGCGGCCAGCGCGGCGGCCAGGCGCGCGCTCATGACCGCGCCCAGGCCAGCGCCGGGTCTTCCTGGACGAAATCGCGCAGGCGGCCGACATCCTCGATCTCGGCCACGTTCTGGCGGATCGTCACGCCCTGGTCCTTGAGCCGGGCAAAGGCGCGGCTCAGGCTTTCGGGCTTCATTCCCAGGCGGCCGGCGATCAGCACCTTGTCATAGGGCAGCGTCACCTCGCAGGCGCCTTCGGGGCAGGGCGCCAGGTCCAGCAGGAATTCCGCCACCCGCTGCGATCCGGTCTGCGCCTTCAGCGCCTCGACCTGGCCCACCAGGGCATGCAGGTGGGCGTAGGTGGCCGACAGCATGGCAATGGCGATCTCGGGGTTCTCGCGCAGGCGGCGCAGGAAGGCGTCGGCCTCGATCCGGATCAGGGTGCAGTCGGTCGCCGCCTCGGCCGCGACGGGGTAGGTGTCGTGGCGAAATGCCACCGCCTCGCCAAAGCTGGCGCCCTTGGTGAACACGCCCACCACCGCCTCGGCCCCGCTGGGGGCGATGCGGTAAAGCTTCACCCAGCCCTCGGCCACGATGTAGATGGCCGAGGCGCGTTCGCCTTGCAGGAAGATCGTCGCGCCGCGGTCGAAGCTGCGGGTGTGGGCGGCCGTCAGCAGGCTCTGCGCCACCTCTTCCGGCGCAGATGCAAGCAGCACCGACCGCCGGGCCAGTTTGTAATGGTCCTGTTGCAGCTTGCATCCCCCTGATTTGCCGCCCGGGCGCGGCGGCCCGCAAAGGATGCCCTTAACGGCGGGGATGTTCAATCACAACAGGGTCCGGCGGGGCCGCGGCTAATGCGCCGCCGCCACCCGCTTCTTGGCCGGCGGCGGGGCATAGCCCCCCAGCCGCGAGGTGCGCAGCCCCAGGCCCACCATCGCCTCGGCCAGCCGCACGGCACAGGCCACGCCGTCCAGCACCGGCAGCCCGTGTTCGGCCTGCAACCGCCCGGCCAGGTCGGCCATGCCGGCGCAGCCCAGCACGATGGCCTCGGCCCGATCCTCGGCCACGGCGCGGCCGATCTCGGCGCTGATCCGGTTGCAGGCATCGGACCCGGCGTGTTCCAGCTCCAGCACCGCCACTTCGGAAGATCGCACCCGGGCGCAGCGGGTCGCCAGGCCGTATTTGTGCAGGTTGTGTTCCAGCGCCGGCACCGACCGGGCCAGCGTGGTCACCACCGAGAACTTGTTCGAGATCATCGAGGCAAAGTGATAGGCCGCCTCGCCGATGCCGATCACCGGGCGGTCGGTCAGGCAGCGGGCGGCGTCCAGCCCGGTGTCGTCGAAACAGGCGATGATCACGGCATCGGCGTTCGACACGTTCTGCACCACGGTCAGCACGCCCGGCACGCTCATCGCCTCGTCATAGTAGCCCTCGATCGACACCGGCGTTCCCTGCGGGTTGACGGCAAAGATCTCGGTCCCCGGGCTGGCCACGGCGCGGGCGGCGGCGCCGATCTTCTCGGTCATCGAGACGGTCGAGTTGGGGTTGATCACCAGCAGGCGCATTCTAAAGCTCTCCACCCAGATAGGCCGCCTTGATGCGGTCATCGTTCATCAACTCGCGCGAGGGGCCGGACAGCACGACCTGCCCCGTCGACAGCGCATAGGCCCGGTTCGAGATCGACAGCGCCATCCGGCTGTTCTGTTCGACCAGCAGCACCGAAACCCCTTCGTCCCGGCTGATCGCCACGATGGCGCGGGCGATGTCCTGCACCAGCTTGGGCGCGATGCCCAAGGAGGGCTCGTCCAGCAGCAGCAGCTTCGGCTTCGCCATCAGCGCGCGGCCGATCACCATCATCTGCTGTTCGCCGCCCGAAAGCGTGCTGGCCTGCTGGTGGAACCGTTCCTTCAGGCGCGGAAACCGGGTCAGCACATGGTCCAGCGTTTCGGCGATGCCGGCCTTGTCGCTGCGGGTGAATGCGCCCATCAGCAGGTTGTCCTTGACGCTCATCAGCGGAAAGACGCGGCGGCCCTCGGGCACCATGGCGATGCCCTTGCGCACGATCTCGGCGGCGGGGGTGCCGTCCAGCCGCTCGCCCATATAGGTGATCTGGCCCGACTTGATCTTTCGCAGGCCGGTGATGGCGCGCAGGATCGACGACTTGCCGGCCCCGTTGGCGCCGATCAGGGCGACGGTCTCGCCCTCCATCAGCTCGATCGACACGCCCTTCAGGGCGTAGACGTGGTCGTAGTACATCTCGACATTGTCGAAGCCCAGCATCTTGCGGGCAGGGGCGGCGGATGCGGCGGTCTGGGTCATGGCTTACATCCCGATGGCGGCGTCTTCGCTGCCCAGATAGGCCTCGATGACGCGCGGGTTGGCCTGGATTTCGGCAGGCGTGCCCTCGGCGATCTTCTCGCCGAAGTTGATGCAGACGATCCGGTCACTGATCTTCATCACCGCCGGCATGTCGTGTTCGACCAGCAGCACCGTCAGCCCGCGTTCGTCGCGCAGGCGGCGGACCAGGGCGACCATGCGCATCGTCTCGTCATGGTTCATGCCGGCGAAGGGTTCGTCCAGCAGGATCACCTGCGGATGCGTCGCCAGCCCGATGGCCATGCCAAGCGCGCGCAGATGCCCCTGCGGCAGGTTCGAGGCGGTCTCGTTCCGGATCGCCTGAAGGCCCAGGAAGTCGATGATGTCATCGGCCGACCTGGCGAATTCGGCCTCGTCCGTGCGGGCCAGCCCGGTTCCCAGGAAGAACCCCAGAAGCGACGCCTTCGACCGCAGGTGATGCGACACGATGACGTTTTCGCGCACGGTCATCGACTTGAAGATGGTGGTTTCCTGGAACGTCCGCACCACCCCCAGCCGCGCCACCTTGTGCGGCGGCAGGCCCGAGATGCGGTTGCCCTTGAACAGCACCTCGCCGGTGGTGGGGGTGACAAAGCCCGCAATCTGCTTGAACAGGGTCGATTTCCCGGCCCCGTTCGGCCCGATCACCGACAGGATTTCCTGCGGCGCGACGTCAAAGCTGATGTCGTTGTTCGCCGTCAGCCCGCCGTAACGCTTGGTGACATTCCTGATTTGAAGGATCGGAGTCATTTCCCGGCCCCTTTCTTGTCCAACAGGCTGAGGACGCCGTTCGGCAGCACCAGCATCAGCGCGATCATTGCGCCCGAATAGATCAGCAGCTGGTATTCCTTGGCGATCGAGAGCAGGTCCCAGCCAAAGTACAGAAGCAGCGTCCCCAGCATCGGCCCGAACACATAGCCCAGCCCGCCAAGGAAGCAGTAGAGCATGAAGTTGACGCTGTCGGTCACCACAAAGGACGACGGATAGATCGACTGCGAGATGGCGACGAAGATCGCCCCCGCCAGCCCGCCGAAGAAGGACGAGATGGCATAGGCCAGCACCCGCAGCATCGCCGTATTGACGCCGATCGAGGCCGAAAGTTCCTCGTTCTGCTGCAACGACCGGCACAGGTGGCCAAGGCGCGAATTCACGATCCGCCACAGCACCAGGTAGGTCAGCACCATCAGCGCGGCGGCCATCAGGTAGAAGGCCAGCTTGGGGTTTTCCAGCGTGCCGAAGTCGGGGATGATGGTCAGGCCCAGGATCGACAGCTCTCCCGGCAGCGGGATCGAGGTGATGCCCTTGGCCCCGTTCGTCACCGGCAGCGCCAGCGCGGTCAGCCGCGCCACCTCGGTCAGGACCAGGGTGACCATGGCAAAGTAGACCCCCCGCAGCCGCAGGATCGGCAGGCCGATCACCACCGCGACCACGGCGCAGAACAGCCCCGCCAGGGGCAGCGTGGCCCAGAAGCTGAACCCCGCCTGCGTCACCAGGATGGCGGAAACATAGCCCCCCACCAGCGCATAGGCGCCCTGCCCGATGTTGATGCGGCCGATGTAGAAGGTCAGCCAGACCCCGGCCGAGGCCACCGACAACAGCGCGACCGAGGTCAGCGTGTAGTAAAAGTCCCACCGCCCGGTCATGGCGATGAAAAGCGGCACCAGGACAAAGACGGCCAGCAGAAAGGCCAGGACTCCGGCAAGACGGGTGGCAGACATCGGGCGGCCTCCGCTGAGGGGTTGCGATTGATCGGTCATGGTCTCAGCCCCAGGGCTTGCCCATCAGGCCCTGCGGCCGGATGGCAAGGAAGATCATCAGCGTGGCAAAGATCGCCAGGTAGGTGATGTCGCCATAGGCGGCCAGCACGGTCAGGCCGACCGATTCCATCATGCCCAGGATGAACCCGCCCGCGATGGCGCCCGAGATCACGCCCGCCCCGCCGATCATGATCATCAGGAATGCCTTGACCGAGGTCGGGCCGCCCATCCCCAGGTTGATGCCGGTGATGGTGACCAGAAGCCCGCCGACCAGCCCGGCCAGCATCGCGCCCAGGGCAAAGCCGATCATCGAATAGCGGTCGACGTCGACGCCCATCAGCTGCGCGGCCACCCGGTCCTGCGCCAGCGCCCGCATGCCGCGGCCGATCCGGCTGTATTGCATGAAGGCGATGAAGCCGACGATCAGCGCCACCGCCAGCACCCCGATCAGGATGCGGTCGTAGGGCATGATGATCTTCATGTCCCAGTTGAACACGCCGTTCACGATCTTGGGCACGCCGCGCTGCTTTTCGCCGAACAGAAGCAGGATCACCGCATCCAGGAAGAAGGCCACGCCCGCGGCCAGAAGCATCGTCGATTCCTCGCGCTTCGACCTTCGGATGACGGGGCGGAACAGGAACTTCTCGATCAGCGCCCCCATCACCGCCAGCACCACGGCCGAGGCGAAAAGTCCCACGATGAACGGCAGGCCCAGTTGCGCGACGATGGTGTAGGTGACGAAGCCGCCGAAGACGTACATCTGCCCGTGGGCAAAGTTCAGCACGTTCATCAGCGAGAAGATCAGGGTCAGGCCCAGGGCGATCAGCGCGTATTGCGCGCCAAGATACAGGCCGTTGGCAAGGATCTGTTCCATGCGGGGGGTCCTTTGCGAAAGTCAGGGGGACTGCGAAAGACAGGCGGACCCGGGCCGGGAGCGAAGCCCCGGGTCCTGCCGTTCCGACAGTGAAGCCTTGTCGGGTCTTAGTCGACCTGGGCGACGAACAGCGTCCGGAACGCGCCGTCCTGGAACTCGTTCACCACCAGCGGCACCGAAACCTGGCGCTTCTGCCCGAAGGACGAGGTGCCGACATAGGTCAGCTTGGCATCACCGACCATGAAGGGGTTCGGCGCGCTGAACGTGTCCATCGTCTTCTTGAACTCGTCCACGTTGTCGATGGCCGCCGGGTTCGCCTTCAGCGTCTCGATGATGTATTCCAGCGCATAGACCTTGGTGTTCGACTCGTCGTTGTATTCGCCGAACATCGCGGTGTAGCGGGTGACGAATTCCTTCATCGCATCGCTGGCCAGTTCCGGCGTGGACGCGCCGCCGACCGAGATGAAGCCGTTCGCCAGTTCGCCCGCGCCTTCCGCCAGCACGGCCGCATCCTGCGCGGTTTCGGTCGAGATGATGCCGGTAAAGCCCAGTTCCCGCGCCGAACGGATCAGCTGCGGCGCGTTGGCGGGCGACACGCCCGACAGGACCAGCAGGTCGGGCGCGGACTGGATCACCGGCAGCAGCACCGGGGTGAAGTCGGTGGTGTCCATCTGGTAGGTCACGCTGTCCGACACCACCTCTAGCCCCAGGGCCTTGGCCGCCGCCACGCCGGAATCGCGCTGGCTCAGCGGGTCCGATTCGTTGCCGGCGATGAAGGCCACCTTCTTCACGCCCTTCTGTTCCATCAGGTATTTGTAGATCGCCGGGCCCGACTGATAGTTCGCCACCATGCCCAGGATCGCGTTGGACGCGGGCGCGGTGTACAGCTCTTTCGGGAAGGCATAGGGGAAATACATGATCCCGTTCTGCTCGGCCACCGGGCGGACGGCGGCGGCGCCGTCATCGACGTTGGGGCCGACGACATAGTGGATGCCGTCCTGCGCCATCTTCTCCATGCCGGCGATGGCGCGCTTGGGGTCCTTCTGGTCGTCGAAGGGCACGATCTCGATGTCATAGGTGGTGTCGCCGATGGTGACCCCGCCCAGTTCGTTCAGCCAGGCGGCGCGGGTTTCCATCGACCGCTGGTTGGAAATGCCCCAGGCCGCGGCGGGCCCCGAGGTCACGCCGACAAAGCCGATCTTCAGCTTGGCATTCTCGGCCCAGGCCGCGGTCATCGCCGTCAGGGCAAGGCCAAGGGACAGGCCGGTGGTCGCAAGGAATTGGCGTCTTTTCATCTTGTGTTCTCCCTGTTTCGGTCAGCGGATGACCTCCGCGACTGGTTGATTGACGCAATCGTTGACGATATTGTCAACAAAAAGTTTGACCCGTGCCGACACACCTCCCTTGCTGATCCGGGCGCTTCGCCTGTAGTTTCGGCCCAACTGCTGGATTTGCCGAGAAAACCGGATGGTCACGAACAGTCTAGCCACCGACACCGACGACCGGGCCGAGGAACTGGCCGAGGAAGAGATCGTCGACCGGATCTTCGAGGCGATCATCGACCAGCGCCTGCCGCCGGGCACCAAGCTGTCCGAAGCCGCCCTGTGCGAGGCGTTCGGCGTGGGCCGGATGCGGATTCGCCAAAGCCTGCTGCTCTTGTCCAGCCGCGAGGTGGTGGACCTGATGCCGAACCGCGGCGCCTTTGTCGCCTCGCCCACGGCTGAACAGGCCCGCGAGGTCTTCGAGGCCCGCCTGATGATCGAACCCAACGTCGCCCGGCTGGCCGCCGAACGCGCAACTGCCGCCCACCTGCAGCTGCTGGAACACCACCTGCAACTGGAACACGACGCCCACGCCCAGAACCGCCGCCGCGATGCGATCCGGCTTTCGGGGCAATTCCACGTTCACTTGGCCGACATCGCCGGCAACACCGTGGCCCTGCGCATGGTCAAGGAACTGGTGACGCGCACCTCGCTGATCATCGGCATCTTCGGCAGCCCCGGCGTCAGCAACTGCCGCGACCACGACCACGCCGAGATCCTGACCGCCCTGCGCGACCGCCACGCCGACCGCGCCGGCGCGCTGATGACCGACCACCTGCGCCACATCCAGCAGCACCTGGAACTGGGCGGCCAGGCCGAGGCGACGACCGACCTGGTGGCGATCTTCCGGCGCTAGCCCCGGCCCGGCGGCCATTCCCGCCATTGAGCGGGCTTGGCCGCTCTGCTAAGCACGGGCGGTCAAGAAGGTGCCGGCCAGGACCGGCCGCACAATCCAACGGAGTTCGAGATGGCTGACGAAATCGCAGCGGGCAATGGTGCCACCGCGCCGCAAGTGCGGATGCAGGTGCTGGCGCAATACATCCGGGACATGAGCTTTGAAAACATCGTCGCCCAGAAGGGCCTGAGCGGTGCCGAAGTGCAGCCCGACATCCAGGTCGCCGTCAGCCTGGACGCCCGCAAGCGCCAGGCCGACCACCAGTTCGACGTGCTGACCAAGTTCAAGGTGACCTCGAAGAACAAGGTCAACGGCGAGAACCTGTTCCTGCTGGA
>JAGPCN010000386.1 GCA_018058035.1 Fuscovulum sp. | reverse complement strand
GCGGTGCGGGTCAGTTCCTCGCGCTGCGCCTCAAGCTGGGCGGAATATTCCATGATCTGAAGGCTTTCCGAGGCCACCGCCATCAGGTCCTCGACCGAGACCATGGCCCGCCCGACCAGCTGGCTGACCATCGCATGCGCCGTCGCCGCGCCGACCGATCCCGACAACCGCTGCTCAAGCTCGGCCAGGAACTCGGGCGTCGGGTCGGGCAGCGGCGTCTCGCTCTTGCCTTGCGCCTGCGCCGCCGCCTCGAACAGCGCCTGCGCCTCGTCCTCGCCCAGGATGCGCTGCGCCATCACCAGAAGCTGCTCGGGCTCGGCGCGGCCCTGGCTCCAGCGGCGCGGGCGGACCTGGTCGTCGAAGACGTTGACGAAGGCCGCGCCCTGCATGCGTTCGACCGGGCCGGGGAATGTCAGGACCGAGACGATGAAGAAGGCCGTGGCGTTCAGCATCAGCGACCAGAACAGCGCATGCAGCAGCGGGTCCATCGCCTCGACCCCGAAGAGGGCCTGCGGCCGCAACCAGCCGATGCCGCCCGGCCCCTCGGCCAGAATGGCCGCGGGCAGCACGGCATCGGGGCCGAAGGACGGCAGGAACAGCGTATAGGCCCATAGGACAAAGCCGGTGACCAGACCCGCCACGGCCCCCGCCCGCGTGGCGCCGCGCCAGAAGATGCCGCCCAGCATCGCCGGCAGGAATTGCGCCACGCCCGCAAAGGCGATCAACCCGATCGCCGCCAGCGCGCCCGACCCGCCCGACAGCCGATAATAGCCGTAGCCCATCGCCAGCACCGCCGCGATGGACACCCGCCGCGCCGTCAGCACCAGCCCGCGCAGGTCGCCCGACATCGCCGCCGCCGGGCGCAGCCACAGCCAGGCCGGCACGACGATGTGGTTCGAAACCATGGTCGCCAGCGCGATGGCCTCGACGATCACCATCGAGGTGGCGCTGGAAAAGCCGCCCAGAAAGGCCAGCATCGCCAGCGCGCCCTGCCCCTCGGCCAAGGGGATCGTCAGCACGAACATGTCGGGGTTGGCACCCGCGGGCAGCCGTTCCAGCCCCACCACCGCAATCGGCACGATGAACAGGCTCATCAGCATCAGATAGGCCGGAAAGGCCCAGCTCGCGCGGGCCAGGTGGCCCTCGTCGGCGTTCTCGACCACCAGCACCTGGAACATCCGCGGCAAGCAGATCACCGCCGCGGCCGACAGGAACAGAAGGCCCGTCCAGCGCCCCGGCTGCATGTGCCATTGCGACAGCGGCGAGGCGTCGATCCGTTGCAGGATGCCCTCGACCCCGCCGGCCAGCCCCCAGACCACAAAGGCCCCCACCGACACCAGCGCGACCAGCTTGACCACCGCCTCGACCGCGATGGCCATGACGATGCCGTGGTGCTGCTCCTTGGCGTCCAGGTTGCGGGTGCCGAACAGGATGGTGAAAAGCGCCAGCCCCGCCGCCACCCAGATCGCCGTCTGCCCTGCCCCGGGCATCGGCAGGCCGTCCGGCGTGGCCGCCGCAAAGACCCCGAACGACAGCACCACCGATTGCAGCTGCAAGGCAATGTAGGGCGTCGCCGCCACCACCGCCATCACCGTGACGATCACGCCCAGCGTGTTGGACTTGCCGAACCGGCTGCTGATCAGGTCGGCGATCGAGGTCACCCGGTGTTGCCGCCCGATCCGCACCAGCTTGCGCAGCACCCACCACCAGCCGATGAAGACCAGCGTGGGGCCGAAGTAGATCGTCAGGAACTCAAGCCCCGAGCGCGCGGCGTAACCCACCGCGCCGTAGAACGTCCAGGCGGTGCAGTAGATCGACAGCGACAGCGTGTAGACCAGCGGGCTGCGCAGCCAGCCCAGGCCCCCCGCCCGCGCCCGTCGTTCCACCAGGAAGGCGACCGAGAACAGGAAGATCACATAGGCCAGGCACGACAGCACCAGCACGTCGAAGGGCACGGGCTCAGTCCTCCTCGTCCTCGCCGGTGGCGTCGGGCGCCGACAGGCCCGGCGCAAAGGCCGCGGCAACCAGGATCAGCACGGTCCAGGCCAGGAAGAAGAACACCACGTCGCCCGAGGTCAGCCGCAGGTCGGCGCCAGGAGCCGACCACAATACCGGCAGGATGAACAGGAAGGCGCCAAAGAACGGCAACAGCCGTGCCGCATCGCGCAGCCGGCGCTGGCGATAGGGCGTGCGCGACAGGAACAGCGGGCGGCGCGGCCGTCTCATGTGGCGCCCGCCAGCGCGCGCACCTCGGCCAGGATCTCGGCATTGGCAAAGGGCTTGGCCATGAAGCGGTTGGCGCCCGCCCGCTCGGCCGCCTCGCGGTCGCGCGGATGGCCCTTGGCCGACAGCATCAGCACCGGCAGCGTGGCGGTGCGCGGATCGGCGCGCAGCGCCGCCAGCACGTCCAGCCCCGAGACACCCGGCAGCATGTGGTCCAGGATCACCAGGTCGGGCGCCATCTCGGCCGCCCGCCGCGCCGCGCCGGCCCCCTCGCAGACATGGCTGACCCGCCAGCCGTCGCGCGACAGGATGAAGCGGATCGCTTCGGCGATGTTTTCCTCGTCCTCGATCAGAAGGACGTGCTTGCCCATGTCCGGTTCCCGAAATCGCCGCATCTGCCGTCGGCGCTGGCCCGCACTAT
>JAGPCN010000176.1 GCA_018058035.1 Fuscovulum sp. | reverse complement strand
GACCGGCGTTCCGTTCAACAGAAACGCGATGCCGCTCATATGTCCGTCCGCCGCGGTCTCCCCGTTTGAGGCGTCTGGCGTGGCCGCCCGATGCGGCGTAAAGCGGGCCACGCGCCCCTTGTTGTTGCGCTCCATCAAGGGGCCGGGGGCGATTCAAGGCAAGCGGATTTTTTCGCGGACCGGGCGAAGCAGCTTTCGCCTTTGCCTGAAGATCGGGCGGCCCTTGCGCCCCCCTGCCCAGCCGCTAGGCTGCGGCCCATGTCCGGCGCGCCCCGATTCATCCACCTTCGCACCCATACCGAGCACAGCCTTCTGGAAGGCGCCGTGCCGGTGAAATCGCTGGTCAAGCTGGCCGCCAAGGCCGAGATGCCGGCCATCGCCGTCACCGATACCAACAACATGTTCTGCGCGCTGGAGTTCTCCTCGCACGCCAAGGATGCCGGCATCCAGCCCATCGTCGGCTGCCAGCTCAGCCTGCTGCATGACCCCGCCGGCCCCGGCGAACGCCCGCGCCCGCCCGCGCCGGTGGTGCTGCTGGCGCAGTCGGAACAGGGCTACCTGAACCTGATGAAGCTGAACTCGTGCCTTTACCTGCGCAAGGACGGCCAGCTGCCGCATGTCACGGCGGACGACCTGGCGCAGCATGCCGAGGGGCTGATCTGCCTGACCGGCGGCCCCGATGGCCCGCTGGGCCGCCTGCTGCGGCAAGGCCAGCTGCCCAAGGCGCGCGTCCTGCTGGAGCGGCTGTCCGCGCTCTACCCCGGCCGCCTTTACGTCGAGTTGCAGCGCCACCCCACCGACACCGGCACACTGCCCGAACCCGAGGCCGCGACCGAACGCGGCCATGTCGAGCTGGCCTACGAGATGGGCCTGCCGCTGGTGGCCACCAATGACGTCTACTTCCCCAAGCCCGAGATGTACGAGGCCCACGACGCCCTGCTGTGCATCGCCGAGGGCGCCTATGTCGACCAGAACGAACCCCGCCGCCGCCTGACCCCGCAGCACGGCTTCAAGACCGAAGCCGAGATGGCGGCCCTGTTCGCAGACCTGCCCGAGGCGCTGGCGAACACCGTCGAGATCGCCCGCCGCTGCGCCTTCATGGCGTCCAAGCGCAAGCCGATCCTGCCCCGCTTTGCCGATGACGAGGTCGAGGAACTGCGCCGCCAGGCCTGGGAGGGCCTCCGCGCCCGGCTGGCCGTGATCCCCCACGCAGCCCCGGTGGCCGAATACGAGGCCCGCCTGACCTTCGAGATCGAGATCATCGAGAAGATGGGCTTTCCCGGCTACTTCCTGATCGTGGCCGACTTCATCAAATGGGCCAAGGCGCATGGCATCCCGGTCGGCCCCGGTCGCGGCTCGGGCGCCGGCTCGCTGGTGGCCTATGCGCTGACGATCACCGACCTTGACCCCCTGCGCTACGCGCTGCTGTTCGAGCGGTTCCTGAACCCCGAACGCGTCTCGATGCCCGACTTCGACATCGACTTCTGCATGGACCGGCGCGAAGAGGTCATCTCTTACGTCCAGGAGAAATACGGCCGCGACCGGGTGGCGCAGATCATCACCTTCGGCGCTTTGCTCTCCAAGGCCGCCGTGCGCGACGTGGGGCGCGTTCTGCAACTCCCGTATGGCCAGGTCGACCGGCTGTCCAAGATGATCCCGCTCGAAGGGGTCAAGCCGGTCTCGATCACCAAGGCGCTGGCCGACGAACCGCGGCTTCGCGAAGCCGCGAAGGAGGAGGTCGTCGGGCGCCTCCTCTCTTACGCCCAACAGATCGAAGGCCTTTACCGCAACGCCTCCACCCACGCCGCCGGCGTGGTGATCGGCGACCGCCCGCTGGACGAACTGGTGCCGCTTTACCGCGATCCGCGGTCCGACATGCCCGCCACCCAGTTCAACATGAAATGGGTCGAGGCCGCCGGTCTGGTCAAGTTCGACTTCCTGGGCCTGAAAACCCTGACCGTGATCCAGAACGCCATCGCCCTGATCCAGCGCGCCGGCCGCCCGCTGCATGTCGCGCAAGACGGCCGCACCCTCTACACGCCCCCCCAGGGCGGCGAAAACGACATCGGCCACATCCCGCTGGACGACAAGGCCAGTTACGACCTCTACGCCGCCGCCCGCACCGTGGCGGTGTTCCAGGTCGAAAGCTCGGGCATGATGGACGCGCTGCGGCGGATGAAACCCACCTGCATCGAGGATATCGTGGCCCTCGTGGCGCTTTACCGCCCCGGGCCCATGGAGAACATCCCCACCTACTGCGAGGTCAAGAACGGCCTGAAGGAGATCGAGTCGATCCACCCCACGATCGACCACATCCTGAAGGAAACCCAGGGCATCATCGTCTACCAGGAACAGGTGATGCAGATCGCCCAGGTGATGGGCGGCTATTCCCTTGGCGGCGCCGACCTTCTGCGCCGCGCCATGGGCAAGAAGATCGCCGAGGAAATGGCCAAGGAACGGCCCAAGTTCATCGACGGCTGCAAGGCCACCCACGGGATCGACGCGAAGAAGGCCGGCGAGGTCTTCGACCTCTTGGAGAAATTCGCCAACTACGGCTTCAACAAGTCGCACGCCGCGGCCTATGCGGTGGTCAGCTACCAGACCGCCTGGCTGAAAGCCAACCACCCCGTCGAATTCATGGCGGGCGTGATGAACTGCGATATCCACCTGACCGACAAGCTGGCCGTCTACAAGCGCGAGCTGGACAAGTTGGGCATCCCCGTCGTGCCGCCTTGCGTCAACCGCAGCCTGGCCACCTTTGCCACCGACGGCGGATCGGTGGTCTATGCCCTTGGCGCGCTGAAGAACGTCGGCGTCGAGGCGATGCAGCTGATCGTCGACGCGCGCCGGGACGAGGACGCAACGAAGGCCGCAAGGCCTGAGGCGCGGAACGAGGACCGCCCCTTTGCCAGCCTCTTCGACTTTGCCCGCCGGGTCGACCTGAAGCGCATCGGCAAGCGCCCGCTGGAAATGCTGGCCCGCGCCGGCGCCTTCGACCAGCTTGATCCCAACCGCGCCCGCGTGTTCGAATCGCTCGACCCGCTGGTCGCCTATTCGGCCGCCATCCACGATGCCAAGGGCTCGTCCCAGGTCTCGCTGTTCGGCGACAGCGGCTCCGACATCCCCGAACCCCGCCTGCCCTGGCGCGACGACTGGCTGCCGGTCGAACGGCTGGGCCAGGAACACCAGGCCATCGGCTTCTACCTTTCCGGCCATCCGCTGGA
The DNA here is from genome assembly GCA_018058035.1 of Fuscovulum sp. Taxonomy (GTDB): domain Bacteria; phylum Pseudomonadota; class Alphaproteobacteria; order Rhodobacterales; family Rhodobacteraceae; genus Pseudogemmobacter. The sequence goes on along the minus strand of JAGPCN010000176.1, from coordinate 5,938 downwards.
CGACTACATGTCCGCGCTGCGCCGCAAGGACGTCAAGACCCTGGCCGAGGTCACCGCCATCGTCACCGCCCGCAACGCGCCGATGGTGGTGAAACTGGCCGGCTCGGTCGCCGCGAAACAGGAACGCAAGTCGGCCAAGGGCAACCGTTTCGCCTTCGTCTCGCTCTCCGACCCCACCGGGCTTTACGAAGTCACCGTGTTCTCCGACGTGCTGGAACAGGCCCGCGACCATCTGGAGCCGGGCCGCAACGTGGTGCTGACCCTGCGCGCCGACCCCGACGGCGAGGGCGTCAAGCTTCTGGCCAATGCGGTCGCGCCGATCGACGCGGTGGCCGACCAGGCCGGCGCCCAGCCGATCCGCATCCACCTGAACCGGGCCGAGGCGATCCCCTCGCTGGCCGCCCTCTTGGGCACCGTCACCGGCAAGACCCGCGCCCAGATCACGCTGTGCATCCCCGACGACCAGGGCCGCGAGATCGACCTGACCCTGCCCGACGCCTACCCCGTCACCCCCCAGATCCGCGGCGCGATCAAGGCGATGCAGGGCGTGGTGATGGTGGAAGAGATGTAAGCCGCTATTCCGGCAAGGTTTCCCAGCCCGCGCCAGTCCAGCTGTACAGGTCGGGGCTCAGCCCTTCGCCTTTCTCGCCCGGCCCGATCAGCGCCAGCAGGGCGTCATGGGCTGCCTCTTCCTCCGGGCTTGCCCCGGCCTGCCAGGCCTCAAGGCCGCCGAGGACGATCCCGGCGTTTCGCGCCATCCCGCTCATCCCGACCAGGGCCCGCAGTGCTGACAATTCCGCCGGAACGGGGTCGGCGATCCAGATCAGCAGGTCCGCGGTCGGGATCGCCGCGACCAGCTGCCCCATGCCCGCCCGCTCCGCCCAGTATTCTGGCAGCAGCATCAGCGACGACCCGAACCGCCCATCCAGCGACAGCCGGTGAAACCGGCCTTGCGTGGTTTCCGTCACCGCCCCCAGCCGCGCCTCAAGGTTCGCCAGGCCCAGGGCGGCGATCTCCAGCTTGCCCAGCCGGGCCAGGCGCAGGTCGCCGGGGCGCAGGCAGCTGATCGGCGCCCCGTCCTGATCCAGCACCCAGCACTGGAAGAACGCCTCAACCCAGGGCGCCTTTGCCCAACCGCTTTGCCCCCAGTTTCCGCGCTCGGCGGGCCAGCGGATCACCGGCATCACCCGTGACCAATCCGCCGCCGGACGGCCCTTTTCCTGCGGGGCGGCTGTCACCAGGTCGGCCACGAAGGCCTCCAGGATCGCCTTCCGCGCCGCACCGTCGCCGGCCTCGCGCAGCTGCGCGTGCAGCTTGTCCACTGTAACGCGCCGCCGGGTTCCATCCGGCATCTGCACCACCACCCAGGCCCGCGTGGCCCCAAGGTCCACCACCGCCTCCGGCGCCTGCCGTGCCACCTCCTCGGCGAGCAGCCGCGCCGTCGCCCGCTCGTCCATCGGCCGCAGGACATCCGCCCCCGCCGTCCCGGTCATCGCCAGCATCAGCCAGACCGCCGCCGCCTGCACCCGCATCCCTGTCTCCGCCGCTGGCCCTTGCTGCCCCGGCGGGGCCTGCCATGGCATTGCGGCCCCATCGTGGCGCTCACAGCTCGGCCGCAGTGGTATCCGGGCGCAGGCGCATCACGTCTTCGGGGCGGCACAGCTGGGTGGCGTCGGTCATCACCGCCGCCGCGGCGGCGGCCGAGCCCATCGCCAGCGCCTCGGCATCGTCCTGGTCGCGCGCAATCGCCAGCACCAGCGCCGCGACAAAGCTGTCGCCCGCCCCCACGGTCGACCGCACCCGCACCTTCGGCGCCGGCGAGAACAGCCGCCGGTCCGCCGTGGCCAGCACGTTGCCGTCGGCCCCGCGCGCCACCACCACCTTGCGCGCCACCCCCGCCCGGACCAGTCCCTGCGCGAAATCCGCCGTGTCAGCGCGGCTGTGCAGCGGGTGGCCCGACAGGCCCTCGGCCTCTTCGCTGTCCATCCGCAGCACCTCCAGCCCCTCGATCGGGCGTTTCACCACCCGGCCCAGCGGCTTGCCCGAGGTGTCCAGCACCACCCGGCTGCCCGGCATCGATTCGGCCAGTTGCGCCGGAAAGTCGACCGGCACGCCGGGCGGCTGGCTGCCCGAGATCACCGAAAGCCCGCCGGGCCGCGAGGTCGCCCGCAGCAGGGTGAAGACCCGCGCCCGCTCGGCCTCGCCCCAGACCGGCCCGGGCAGCATGAAGCGGTACTGCTTGCCCGAGGCCTCTTCGGTCACCGTCAGCGACAGCCGCGTCTCGCCCGGCCCCAGGATCGACAGGAAGGTCACCCCCGCCTCGCGGATCAGCCCGGCCAGCCGGTCGCCGGTCAGCCCGCCGATCGCCACCAGCGCCAGGCTGTCGCCCCCCAGGGCGCGGATGGCGCGGCTGACGTTCAGACCGCCGCCGCCCGGGTCCAGCAAGGGTTCGGAACAGCGCAGCTTCTGGCCGGCGATGATCTCGGGCACCTCGGTGGCCAGGTCCAGCGCGGGGTTCAGCGTCAGGGTCAGGATGGGCTTGGGTTCGGGCATGGGGCACCTGCGTCTGTTACCGCTATCATACCGCGAAGCTGCCGCCGCGGGAATGCCCTGCGACACCTCTGCAGCGACGCACCGCCGGTGCGCGCCGGCGCGGAATTCCCGCGCCCCGCCCCCGGGCCTACCTTTCCGCCATCAACCCGAGTTACCCGGAGCCCCCGATGTCCGCCGTCAAACTTGCCATCGTCTATTACTCGACCTACGGCACCAACCACGCCATGGCCGAAATCGCCGCCGAGGCCGCCCGCGCCGCCGGTGCCGAAGTGCGCCTGCTGCGCGTCGCCGAAACCGCGCCCGAAGCCGTGGTGAACGGCCAGGATGCCTGGAAGGCCGCCGCCGAAAAGCAATCCGGCGTCGCCGTCGCCACCCCCGAGGACATGGAATGGGCCAACGCCTACCTGTTCTCGACGCCCACCCGGTTCGGCCAGGCCACCAGCCAGCTGCGCGCCTTCATCGACACGCTGGGCGGCGTCTGGTTCAAGGGCGGGCTGGCGAACAAGGCGATCAGCGCCATGACCAGCGCCCAGAACGCCCATGGCGGGCAAGAGGCCACGATCCTGGGCCTTTACACCACCTTCCTGCACTGGGGCTCGATCATCGTGGCGCCGGGCTACACCGACCAGTCGATCTTTGCCGCCGGCGGCAACCCCTATGGCTACAGCCACACCCAGGGCGCGGCGCTGGACGACAAGGCCCGCGCGGCCATCGCCCACCAGGCCAAGCGCCTGGTCGAGGTCGCGGCCAAGCTGGCCTGACCGATCCGTCCCGAAGCATGAAAAGGGGGCGGCCCGCAAAGGCCGCCCCTTCCTTTTCCTGCCGAACGGATCAGCCCTCCAGCATCATCTGATAGCTGGCCGGCACAAAGCGGAACCCCGCATCCTTCGGCTCGACATAGCCCAGGGCCGGGAAGGGCATGTGATAGCCGATGAAGGGAATGCGGTCGGCCGCGATCATGCCGAACACCGCCTTGCGGGTGGCCGCCGCCGCCGCCTTGTCAGCGTCGAACCGTACCTCCCAGTCGGGATACTGCAACGAGAACACATAGTGGTTGGCGGTGTCGGCGGTGATCGCCAGCCGCTGGCCGTTCGATTCCACCTGATAGATCATGTGCCCCGGGGTATGGCCCGCCGCCATCATCGCGGTGATGCCCGACGCCACGCTGCCACCATCGTCCAGCATGGTGATCCGGTCGTTCAGCGGCTTGACGTTCTTGTCGAACCCCTCGTTTCCGGCGGCCGACCAGTGGTTGTGTTCCACCGCACCCGTGACATAGCGCGCGTTCGGATAGGCCGGCGAGGCGCCGTCGGCGCCCATCAGCCCGCCGATATGGTCGCCGTGCATGTGCGTCAGCACCACCACATCCACCTGGTCGGGCGCGATCCCGGCCGCGGCCAGCGCCGCCCCGGTGCCCTCGGCCGCCAGCCCGGTGTCGAACAGCACCAGCTCGGCCCCGGTGTTCACCAGCGTCGGCGTGAAGAAGTTCTGCGTCCGGTCGGCCGGCAGGAAGGCCGCGGCGGCGGCGGCGGCGAATTCCTCGGCCGAGGCATTGGTGCCAAAGGTTTCCTGCGGCTTCTCGGACGTGCGGGTGCCGGCCAGAAGCGTCGTCACTTCAAAGCTGCCCAGGGCAAAGCGGTGGAACTGCGCCACCGACCGACCCTGCATCTCGGCCCGGGCCAGCGCCGGGCGCGACATGAAAGCGGGCGCCAGCGGAAAGGCGGCTGCGGCCAGGATCGCCTGGCGGCGGGATAGCTGGGTCATGCGGTCCTCCTGTTGCGGGATTGTCCGCAAAGGATAGGCCGCATCGCCACCCTGCCCCATCACAGGCCCGTCAACCCCTGTGCGTTCCCGCACAGTGGTTGTGCATCATTCCCACCAGCGGTCGATCTCGGCGATCTCGTCATCCGACCAGCCGAAATGATGCGCCAGTTCGTGAACCACCACATGCGTCACCAGGTCGCCGATCGAGACATCGCCGCGCTCGGCCCATTCGTCCAGGATCGGTCGGCGGAACAGCCAGATCAGGTCGGGATGCGTGGGCTGGTCGCTGACCGATTTCTCGGTCAGCGGCGTGCCCTCATACAGCCCCGTCAGCTCGAAGGCGTCGTGCAGGTCCATCGCCTCCAGCATCTCGTCGGACGGAAAATCCTCGATCCGCAGCACGACCTGGGTGGCGGGCAGGCGCCAGGGTTCGGGCAGGGTCGCGATGGCCTCATGCGCCAGCTGCTCGATCAGGTCCAGCGACGGGGCGATGGTGTCGGGTGCGGGATTGCTCATGCCACAAGGCTAGCGGCAAACCCGGTCGACGGAAACCGCCCATTCGTGCCAGGATACCGCCATGCCAACCCCGGCAAAGACACACAGCGCCCCCCTTGACCCCGCCACGTGGCTGGCCGGGGTGGATCCGTCGCGCCAGGACGAGGCCCGGCGCCTCTTGGACCTGTTCGGCAAGGTCACCGGCTTTGCGCCGCGCCTCTGGGGGCCCTCGATCGCGGGCTTCGGCCGCTACGCCTACCGCTACGACAGCGGCCATGCCGGCGAAAGCCTGGCCACCGGCTTTTCCCCGCGCAAGGCCGAAATCTCGGTCTACATCCTGCCCGGATATGCCGGTTTCGGCCCGATCCTCGCCCGCCTCGGACCACACCGCATCGGCAAGTCCTGCCTCTACCTGCGCCACCTTGACCGCATCGACCCTGACGCACTGGCCGACCTGATCGGCGCCGGCCTCGCCGATCTCGGCACCCGCTGGACGATCCACCCGCAATAGCCCCTTCAGTCCGGCAAGAATACCCCGGGGAGCTCGAGGGGCAGCGCCCCTCGTCAGGCGACGCCCGCCCCCCCCGCAGCAACGCCCGCCAAAACGAAAGAAGACTTGCCGCGGCAGCGGCGCAATTGCTTCACCGCCCGGGGCCAAACTGGACATTCGCCGGGCCTTGTGACAACAGGTGCGCGTTGCAGGAGCCCCGCCCATGTCCCGTCCCGTCGTCACCCGCTTCGCGCCCTCGCCCACCGGCTACATCCATGTCGGCAACCTGCGCACCGCGCTGATGAACTACCTGATCGCCCGCAAGTCCGGCGGCACCTTCATCCTGCGGCTCGACGACACCGACCAGGAACGCTCGAAGCAGGAATACGTCGACGCCCTGATGCACGATCTCGACTGGCTGGGCCTGCACTGGGACCGGGTCGAACGGCAGTCGCTGCGCTATGACCGCTACGAAGCCGCCGCCGACCGCTTGCGCGCCGAGGGCCGGTTCTACGAATGCTTCGAAACCCCTGCCGAACTGGACCTCAAGCGCAAGAAGCAGCTGAACATGGGCCGCCCGCCGGTCTATGACCGCGCCTCGCTGGCCTTGAACGCGGGCCAGAAAGAGGCCGCGCG